>NZ_JBIVJB010000101.1:0-316 GCF_044750025.1 Pseudomonas sp. NPDC088885
TCAACATCCGACAGTTCGTTTTCCTGGCCAGTGGCTTATTCAACGGTGATCACGCCTTCTTTACCGACTTTTTCCATGGCTTCGGCAATGATGTCGCCGATGGAGCTGTCGGAGTTGGCGGAGATGGTGCCTACCTGAGCGATTGCCTTGGTGTCAGCGCAAGGCTTGGACAGGTTCTTCAGCTCTTTGACGATAGCGATGGTCGCTTTGTCGATACCGCGCTTCAGGTCCATCGGGTTCATGCCGGCAGCGACGGCTTTCAGGCCTTCGTTGACGATCGACTGAGCCAGAACGGTAGCGGTGGTAGTACCGTCAC
>NZ_JBIVJB010000101.1:326-15104 GCF_044750025.1 Pseudomonas sp. NPDC088885
GCCCATGTTTTCGAAACGGTCTTCGAGTTCGATTTCTTTGGCGACGGAAACGCCGTCCTTGGTGATGGTCGGAGCGCCGAAGCTCTTCTCGATGATCACGTTACGGCCTTTCGGGCCCAGGGTCGCTTTTACTGCGTCAGCCAGGACGTTGACGCCCTTGAGCATTTTTTTACGGGCGGAATCGCCAAACAGAACTTCTTTAGCAGCCATGATCGATATTCCTTAAATACTTTGTAGTAGCGGGAAAATGAACGGGGGTATCAGCCTTCGATAACAGCGAGGATTTCGTTCTCGCTCATTACCAACAGGTCTTCGCCGTCGACTTTCACTGTGTTGCTGCCGGAGTAAGGACCGAACACAACCTTGTCGCCTTCTTTAACGGACAGTGCGCGCACTTCGCCGTTTTCCAGAGCTTTGCCCGGGCCTACAGCGAGAATCACACCGTGGTTGGCTTTTTCAGCAGCCGAACCTGGCAGGACGATACCGCCAGCGGTTTTCTTTTCTTCTTCGCTGCGACGGATTACGACGCGGTCATGCAGAGGACGAAGCTTCATTGTCGATCTCTCCTAATTGTGGTTTTCATCGGCCGGTGTAGTCCCGGCGGGTTTAACAAATCCGGCCTTCGCCGGTTGCGCCTCGTCGAGCGAGACGCGGAAGACTGACTGGCGCAAATGCCAGAAACCTTTCGGTGACCGATACATAAGGGCGCATAAGCTTATTACAAGGGCGAGGCGAAAAAAATTTCGCGGATTCTGCGGACAAAATCAGCCCCAAACGAACACGGCACCCGAAGGTGCCGTGTCGATAGAGACGTTACTTGGGATCGCGGTGTTCGAACTCGCCTTCGATCACATCACCCTCGCGGCCCAGCGGCTGACGCGGTGCGGGACCGCCACGAGGTTGCAGATCGTCAGCAAAGGCGCGCTGGCGGATTGCCTGTTCTTCGGCGCGCTGGCGCATTTTGTTCGCCAGCAAACGACGAGTGAACGGCAGCAGCATGACCAGACCGACGACGTCGCTGATAAAGCCCGGCAGAATCAGCAGACCACCGGCCAGTGCCAGCATCAGGCCTTCGAGCATGGTTTGCGCAGGCAGTTCGCCGCGGTTCAGGCTTTCACGGGCACGCAGTGCCGTGGCAAGACCGGCGACGCGCAGCACGAACACACCGAACATCGAGCCGACAATGATCAGCAGCAGGGCCGGGAAAAACCCGATAGCCCCTGCCACTTTGACGAATACGAACAGCTCCAGCACCGGAAACAGCAGAAAGAGCAACAGAAAAGGGCGCATCAAAGTTTCCTCAACGCAAGAAATGCCTTGCAGTAAGCCTTAGATGACGTCGCCCTTTCGTGAATTCAAGCGTCGGCCACTTCATTTTTTGGCCAGACCTCGGCGTGAGCCAGAGAAACCAAGGCTTCGCGCACTTGTGTCGGCGTATTACAAGGTGCTGGGAACGGCAGCCAGTACAGCGCCTGACCGATGCGCAGGTGCATGCCCTCGGTGTCGATGCCCGCCAATTGCGCCGGCACGGTTTTCGGCAGACCGGCGAGGTCGACGTAGTGCGCGATGGCTTTGGCGTGGTCGCTGTTCATGTGCTCGACCATGCTGATCTCGCCCTTGCCGGCGAACGGGTTGGCCAGCGTCACTTGATCGATCCAGTGAATCGCGCCGAAACCGCCGATGTAACGATGGCGCACCGGGGTCAGCACCCAGAAATCGAAATCGTGGGCCTTGTGGTAGTTCTGCGAATCCGGGAAGTAGCGGTAGTAACGCTCGGCGGCGGCTTCAATCGCAGCGCTGTCCTCGAGCTTTTGCGCTTCGGCGAGATAGGTCAGGCGACCAACGGCTTGCACGTCGTCGGCTTCACGCTCACCCACCAACAGCGAGCATTTCGGGTCTTTCTGCAGGTTGTGGGTGTGCTGGGCGATGCGGCTGATGAGGATCAGCGGGCGGCCCTGCTCGTCCAGGCAGTACGGCACCACGGAGCCAAACGGAAAACCGGGCATCGATTTGGAGTGCGTCGACAGCACTCCACGGTATTCCTTGAGAAGCAATTCTCGGGCATTCTTGGCCACTTCAACGCTCAATTTATGACTCCTTAAATAGAATCCGTCGAAAAAACGGACAGGCGCCCGGAAGAAAGTTTCGGTCACGCCATCGGGCAATTCTCATGTGCAAACCAGCCACGGCCGGTGCAGATCGGGAGTCGCTAACAATAAAAACTACTCAGACCTGCTATCGGGGCATGCGAATGCAACTCAACGACAAAGTAATCATTATCACTGGCGGTTGCCAGGGTTTGGGCCGCTCCATGGCCGAGTATTTCGCTGGCAAAGGCGCGAAGCTTGCGCTCGTCGACCTCAATCAGGAAAAACTCGACGACGCGGTCGCGGCGTGTAAAGCCAAGGGCGTCGAGGCGCGCAGCTACTTGTGCAACGTCGCCAATGAAGAACAGGTCGAGCACATGGTCGCTCAGGTGGCCGCCGACTTCGGTGCGATTCACGGCCTGATCAACAACGCCGGGATCCTCCGTGATGGCCTGCTGTTGAAGGTCAAGGACGGCGAGATGACCAAGATGAGCCTGGCACAGTGGCAGGCCGTGATCGACGTCAACCTGACCGGCGTGTTCCTGTGCACCCGTGAAGTGGCGGCGAAAATGGTCGAGCTGAAGAACAGCGGCGCGATCATCAACATCTCGTCGATCTCGCGGGCGGGCAACGTTGGCCAGACCAACTATTCGGCGGCCAAGGCTGGCGTGGCAGCGGCGACGGTGACGTGGGCTAAGGAATTGGCGCGTTACGGGATTCGTGTGGCGGGGATTGCGCCGGGCTTCATCGAAACCGAGATGACCCTGGGCATGAAGCCGGAAGCGCTGGAGAAGATGACTTCGGGGATTCCGCTCAAGCGTATGGGCAAGCCGGAAGAGATCGCGCATTCGGCGGCGTATATCTTCGAGAACGACTACTACACCGGTCGGATTCTGGAGATGGATGGCGGGTTGCGTATCTAACCCACACCGCAAAACTGTAGGAGCTGAGCTTGCTCGCGAAGGGGCCGTGTCATACAACATTAATGTTGCCTGACACGGCCCCTTCGCGAGCAAGCTCAGCTCCTACAAGTACAGGGTGTTGCGGATGTATCAATCGTCGCTGATGGTGATGTTCGGCATCGCCGGCGATACCGCTTCCTGCAACACAATCCGCGCGCCAACGTGGCGGGCCAGTTCCTGGTAGACCATGGCAATCTGGCTGTCCGGCTCGGCGATCACCGTTGGCTTGCCGCCATCGGCCTGTTCGCGGATCAGCATCGACAACGGCAGCGAAGCCAGTAGCTCAACGCCGTACTGCGTCGCCAGTTTCTCACCGCCGCCCTCACCGAACAGATGCTCGGCATGCCCGCAGTTCGAGCAGATGTGCACGGCCATATTTTCCACCACGCCCAGCACCGGAATGTTGACCTTGCGGAACATTTCCACGCCTTTGCGCGCGTCAAGCAGGGCCAGATCCTGCGGCGTAGTGACGATTACCGCCCCGGCCACCGGAACCTTCTGCGCCAGGGTCAGCTGGATATCGCCGGTGCCTGGCGGCATGTCGATAACCAGATAATCCAGATCGCCCCATGCGGTTTGCGTGACCAGTTGCAGCAACGCGCCGGAAACCATCGGGCCGCGCCAGACCATCGGCGTGTTGTCGTCGGTGAGGAACGCCATCGACATGACTTCGACACCGTGGGCCTTGAGCGGCACGAACCACTTCTGATCCTTGACCTCTGGGCGGGTGCGCTCGGGAATGCCAAACATGATGCCTTGGCTCGGGCCATAGATATCGGCGTCGAGAATACCGACCTTGGCGCCTTCACGGGCCAGCGCCAGCGCGAGGTTTGCGGCGGTGGTCGACTTGCCCACACCGCCCTTGCCGGAGGCCACGGCGACGACGTTCTTGACGTTGGCCAGGCCCGGGATCTGCGCCTGCGCCTTGTGCGCGGCGATCACCGTGTTGACTTCAACCCTGGCAATCACCACGCCGTCGAGGTTTTCGATGGCCAGTTGCAGCAATTGCGCCCAGCCGCTCTTGAACAGACCGGCGGCGTAACCGATTTCCAGCTGCACATTGACGCGATCACCGACGATCTCGATGTTCTTCACGCATCCGGCGCTGACCGGATCCTGGTTCAGGTAAGGGTCGGTGTATTGGCTGAGGACGGCTTCCACCGCTGCGCGAGTGACGGCGCTCATGGGCAACTCCGATAACAAGACTGGGAAAAGATGGTGGGTATCGTACGCTGGACACCGATTTGAGGCGAACAGATTACTTGAGCTGGAAAACCATTGTGGCGAGGGGATTTATCCCCGCTGGGTGGCGAAGCCGCCCCAAAATCGCAAAGCTCGGTGTATCAGGTAGACCGAGCTCTCTGGTTTTACGACTGCTGCGCAGCCGGACGGGGATAAATCCCCTCGCCACAAATGCACTCAAAGTACCCAGCGGCGCAGGGGTGAAAAATATGCGCCAGCGCTTTATAGTGGCCGACCTCCGTTTCATCAAGTAGCGAAGCCCCACATGTCCGAACCACGCAAGATCCTCGTCACCAGCGCCCTGCCCTACGCCAACGGTTCGATTCACCTTGGCCATATGCTGGAATACATCCAGACCGATATGTGGGTGCGCTTCCAGAAGCATCGCGGCAATCAATGCATCTACGTCTGCGCCGACGACGCCCACGGTTCGGCGATCATGCTGCGCGCGGAAAAGGAAGGCATCACCCCGGAACAACTGATCGCCAACGTGCAGGCTGAACACAGCGCCGACTTTGCCGAGTTCCTGGTTGATTTCGACAACTTCCACTCCACTCACGCCGAAGAAAACCGTGAGCTGTCGAGCCAGATCTACATCAAGCTGCGTGACGCCGGGCACATCGCCCAGCGCTCGATCACCCAGTATTTCGACCCGGAAAAGAAAATGTTCCTGGCCGACCGCTTCATCAAGGGCACTTGCCCGAAATGCGGCACCGAAGACCAGTACGGCGACAACTGCGAAAAATGCGGTGCGACCTACGCCCCGACTGATCTGAAGGATCCGAAGTCGGCGATCTCTGGCGCCACCCCGGTGCTGAAGGATTCCCAGCACTTCTTCTTCAAACTGCCGGACTTCCAGGAAATGCTGCAAACCTGGACCCGCAGCGGCACCCTGCAAGACGCCGTCGCCAACAAAATCGCCGAATGGCTGGACGCCGGCCTGCAACAGTGGGACATCTCCCGCGATGCGCCGTATTTCGGTTTCGAGATTCCGGGCGAGCCAGGCAAGTATTTCTACGTGTGGCTGGACGCGCCGATCGGCTACATGGCCAGCTTCAAGAACCTTTGCGACCGCACGCCGGAACTGGATTTCGACGCGTTCTGGGCCAAGGATTCCACCGCCGAGCTGTACCACTTCATCGGCAAGGACATCGTCAACTTCCACGCGCTGTTCTGGCCAGCGATGCTTGAAGGCGCGGGCTACCGCAAGCCGACCGGCATCAACGTGCACGGCTACCTGACCGTCAACGGCCAGAAGATGTCCAAGTCGCGCGGCACCTTCATCAAGGCCCGCACGTATCTGGATCACCTGTCACCGGAATATCTGCGCTATTACTACGCGGCCAAACTCGGTCGTGGCGTTGACGACCTCGACCTGAACCTCGAAGACTTCGTGCAGAAGGTCAACTCCGACCTGGTCGGCAAAGTCGTCAACATTGCCAGCCGTTGCGCCGGTTTCATTCAAAAAGGCAACGCCGGCCTGCTGGTCGACAACAATGCTGCGCCAGAGCTGACCGAGGCTTTCCTCGCCGCCGCGCCAAGCATTGCCGACGCCTATGAAGCCCGCGATTTCGCCCGCGCCATGCGTGAAATCATGGGTCTGGCCGACCGCGCCAACGCCTGGATTGCCGACAAGGCACCGTGGTCGTTGAACAAGCAGGAAGGCAAACACGATGAAGTCCAGGCGATCTGCGCCACCGGCATCAACCTGTTCCGCCAACTGGTGATCTTCCTCAAACCGGTGCTGCCGCTGCTGGCCGCCGATGCCGAGGCGTTCCTCAACGTCGCCCCGCTGACCTGGAACGACCACGCGACCCTGCTGGCCAATCATCAACTGAACGAGTTCAAGCCGTTGATGACCCGCATCGACCCGGTAAAAGTCCAAGCCATGACCGACGCCTCGAAAGAAGACCTGACCGCCAGCCAGACCGACACCGGTGCCGCCGCCCCTGCGGGCAATGGCGAACTGGCCAAGGATCCGCTGTCGGCGGAAATCGACTTCGACGCTTTCGCCGCGATCGACCTGCGCGTCGCGCTGATCGTTAAAGCCGAACACGTGGAAGGTGCCGACAAGCTGCTGCGCCTGACCCTGGATATCGGTGACGAGCAACGCAACGTGTTCTCGGGGATCAAGAGCGCTTATCCGGATCCGTCCAAGCTCGACGGCCGTCTGACCATGATGATCGCCAACCTCAAGCCACGGAAAATGAAGTTTGGTATTTCCGAAGGCATGGTCATGGCGGCTGGCCCTGGCGGTGAAGAAATCTACCTGCTGAGCCCTGACAGCGGCGCCAAGCCGGGTCAACGCATCAAGTAACATTCGGCGGTGAATCGATCCCACAGGCGTGCCCGGCATGCCTGTGGGATTTTTCATATCTGGCCGGATAATGCCTAACCTTAAGAGACAGCCGCCCGTTTCGCTGGCAGAACCATGACCGAACTTGTGCTTACGCTCATCAGTGCTGCGCTGCTCAACAACTTCGTGTTGCACTGGCCGCTGGGCGTCGATCCGCTGTTGGCGGGGAGTCGTCGGCAGGTGCATGCGCTGGGGCTGGCGACGTTGTGTCTGATGTTGATGGTCGGCGTCATCGGTTACGCGATCTGGCATTGGCTGCTGGTGCCGCTGCAACTTGAGGCGCTGCGCCTGTTCGTGTTTGTGCCGTTGAGCGTTTTGTTGATCGCACCGCTGTTGAAACTGTTGGCGCGCTGGCGGCCGAATCTGCCTTTCGACGGATTATGGCCGCTGTTGTTGGGCAATGCCGGTGCGCTTGGACTGGCGCTGATCAATGCGCAAAACGATCAAGGCCTGCTGCACGCGACAGCGCTGAGCCTCGGCGCCGGGCTGGGTTTCTGGCTGGTGCTGAGCCTGTTCTGCGATTTGCGTGAGCGCACCGCCGACAACGACATTCCCCTGCCCTTTCGCGGCCTGCCGATCGACCTGATCGGCGCCGGACTGATTGCAGTGATTTTTCTCGGATTCAGTGGACTGATCAAAACATGAGTCTGATTCAACGCATCGATGCCCTTCTGCCGCAGACCCAATGCGGCAAGTGTGGCCATCCCGGATGCAAACCCTATGCGCAAGGCATCGTTGACGGCGAGCCGATCAACAAATGCCCGCCCGGTGGTGACGAAACCATCGCGGCGCTGGCCGAGCTGTTGAAAGTGCCGGTGCTGGAACTCGATATCAGTCGCGGTTCGGCGCCGCCGCAAGTCGCCTATATCCGCGAAGCCGAATGCATCGGCTGCACCAAATGCATTCAGGCCTGCCCGATCGATGCCATCGTCGGCGCGGCGAAATTGATGCACACGGTGATCATCGATGAATGCACCGGCTGCGACCTGTGCGTCGCGCCGTGCCCGGTGGATTGCATTGAAATGCATCCTCTGCCTTTGAGCACGTTGCCGGTGGTCGGCGGCTTGGCCTTCAGTCTTGAAGAGCAACGCGCGCGCGCGGCCAAACGCGATCACGCACGTCTGCGATTCGAACGACGCAATGACCGTTTGCTGCGCGAAGAACAGCAAAAGCAGGCCGAACGTGAAGCCCGCGCCAAACGTGCTGCTCAGCCTGAGGCGACCGCGTCAGATCCCGTGCAGGCTGCGCTGGAGCGCGTGCGCGCGCAGAAAACCGCGACCGCCGATGCCGCACTGAAAAAAGCCAAGATCGATGTGGCGATGAGCCGTGCGCAACTGCACAAATCGCTGAAAGCTTTCGGCCATCCGCCGACCTTCGAGCAACAGTCGCAATTGATCGTGCTCCAGCAACAATTTGAAGCGGCGGAACAGGCCTTGGCGCAACTGGAAAGCAGCGCCCCGGCAGTTGCAGCACCGGCCCCCGCGAAAGATGCCGACCTGAAACGCGCAAAAATTCAGTTGGCGATGCGCCGCGCCGAGCTGAAAAAAGCGCAAACCGCCGAAGCATCACCGGAGCAGATCGCCGCACTGGAACACGCACTGCGCGACGCCGAGCAGGCCTTGCACGACGCCGAAGCCACAAGCGATCAGCCTGCGCCTGACTTGGTGCGCGTCGAAAAACGCCCGATCGACAGCCAACTTCGCCAGCTAAAAACCGAATTGGCCTACGCCCGCGCCGATCTCAACAAACTCGAACGCCGCGCCGACACGCCCGACGACATCCTCGACAAGGCCCGCGCCCGCCTGCAAACCGCCGAGCGCCAGGTGCAAGACCATGTCGCCCCTTGAGGCACCGGACGAGCGCCTGCAGCAAGCGATGAAGCTTGTGCTGCTGGCCCTGTTGCCGGGGCTGCTGGCGTTGTTCTGGTTGTATGGTTGGGGCGTGTTGATCAACCTGATTCTGGCTGTTACCACGGCGTTGATCGTCGAGGCGATTGCCACTCGACTGCGCCGTCAGCCCTTACCGCCGACGCTGAGTGATGGCAGCGCGATCGTCAGTGCAACATTACTCGCCATCGCGCTGCCGCCCTATTGCCCGTGGTGGCTGACGGTGACGGCGGTGGCTGCGGGGCTGTTGTTCGGCAAGCATTTGTACGGCGGTGTCGGCAAAAATCCGTTCAACCCGGCGATGCTCGGTTTTGCTTTGGCGATGGTGATGTTTGCGCAGCCGATGACTCATTGGCCCGCCCATGGCCTGGATCTCACGACAAGCTTTCAACAGGTTTTCTACATCGGTCAGGCGCCGGATGCCTGGGTGCAGGCCACCGCGCTGGACAGTCTGCGCATCAACAAAAGCCTGACCATGGATGAGCTGTTCGCCAGTGATTCGGCCTTCGGGCGTTTCGGCGGTCGCGGCGTGGAATGGGTGAATCTGGCGTTTTTCGCCGGCGGGCTGTTTTTGCTGCAGCGGCGAGTGATCGCCTGGCACGCGCCGGTCGGCATGCTCGCCAGCCTTTTTGTGATCAGCCTGCTGTGCTGGAACGGATCGGGATCGGACTCCCATGGATCGCCGCTTTTTCACCTGCTCAGCGGCGCGACCATGCTCGGTGCGTTCTTCATCATCACCGAACCTGTCTCGGGTGCCAGAACGGCGCTTGCCAGATTGCTGTTTGGCGTCGGCGTCGGCCTTCTGACCTATTTGATTCGCACGTGGGGCGGTTACCCGGATGGCGTCGCGTTTGCCGTGCTGTTGATGAACCTTTGCGTGCCGGCGCTGGAACGGTTTGCCGCTAGCCGTCAGCCACAGGTGAGCCCATGAACCGCACGGCCAGCGCATTGACGTTATTGCTGTTGGCGGTGATCGGCATCGGCGCGACGTATCTGCTGCAACGTAATAGTGCGCCGCAGATCGCTGCCGAGCACCGTTTGGCCGACAGCCGCAAACTGCTCGACATGCTGCCCGCCGACAGCTACGACAACCAACCGCTGGAACAGCCGCTGCCACTGACCGATATGAGTCTGAGCCATAGCACGCTCACGGCGGGTTACCGCGCAACCAGGAATGGCCAGACCGTTGCAGTGTTACTGCGTAATCAAACCGAAGGTTACGCCGCCACCATCGAATTGCTGATCGCCATCGATACCAACGGCAAATTGCTCGGCGTGAAAACCCTCAAGCAAAACGAAACCCCGGCACTCGGCGGGCCCATTGGCGACTGGCCGAACCACTGGCTTCAGGCATTCACCGACAAATCACGCGGCGAACCGAATGACGCTGGCTGGGCATTGAAAAAAGATCAGGGGCAATTCGACCAAATGGCCGGGGCGACCATTACTTCCCGCGCAGCCATCAACGCGATCCACGACGCATTGCGCTACTTTGACGAGCACCGAAGCGCATTGCTGGGGAGCGGTACATGAACCTGTCCAACTCACTGATGCTGGTGCTATTGCTGGGCACCACCGTTTCTTTGGCCGGTGCGTTGGGCACGATGTTGATGTTCGTCGCAGTGGTCGGCATTTATGCTTTGGCCATGTCACCGCTGCGTTCGCGCCTGACAGATGGGAGTGCCTTGCTGGCCAGTGTGTTGCTTGCTGCAACGTTGGCCAGTTGTGCCGATCTATTGGCGCAACGCTGGTTCCTCGCATGGCATCAGTCGTTCGGCCTCTATGGCGGATTGATCGCCTTGCAGTGCGTGGTGCTTGAACACAACGGCTTCTTCCGCCAACCGCTGGCGCAGCGCTTCAAGCTTTGCGCATTGTTTGGCGGTTTGATGCTGGTGCTCGCCGCGCTGCGTGAACTCATCGGGCAGGGAAGCCTTGGCCGTGGGTTGTCCGCGCATGGCTCAGGCCTTGTTTTATTCGGCGAAGGGCTGCATCTGGCAACCCTGTTGCCTGGCGCCTTTATTGTATTGGGGCTGCTGCTCGCGGCCCGTCAGGCGTGGACGCGCCCGAACTCTATTTCCAAGGAAACGCATCGCCCATGAATGCTGCAAAACGTCTTGAGATCTTTCGCCGACTGCATGAAGACAATCCCGAGCCGAAGACTGAACTGGCCTACTCCTCGCCCTTCGAACTGCTGATAGCGGTGATTCTTTCGGCGCAGTCGACCGACGTCGGCGTCAACAAGGCCACGGCGAAACTGTTCCCGATCGCCAATACGCCCGCCGCCATTTACGCCTTGGGCGTCGAAGGCCTGTCCGAATACATCAAGACCATCGGCCTCTACAACAGCAAAGCGAAAAACGTCATCGAGACCTGCCGCATGCTGGTCGAACTTCATGGCGGTGAAGTCCCGCAGACCCGCGAAGAGCTCGAAGCCCTGCCCGGCGTTGGCCGTAAAACCGCCAACGTGGTGCTCAACACCGCGTTTCGCCAATTGACCATGGCCGTCGACACGCACATTTTCCGCGTCAGCAACCGCACCGGCATCGCCCCCGGCAAAAATGTGGTTGAGGTGGAAAACAAGCTGATGAAATTTGTACCCAAGGAATTCCTGCTCGATTCCCATCACTGGCTGATTCTTCACGGACGCTATGTGTGTCTGGCCCGCAAGCCGCGTTGTGGCAGCTGTCGAATCGAAGATCTGTGCGAATACAAAGCGAAAACGTCCGACGATTGACTGGCTATTAGGTTTATCGATTCGTCGATTGAAAAAATCTTTTTTACCCGCCGCAGGATTGTCGATATAAGGAGCGCCAAAGGCCCCTCTTAGCCTGGAGTTAACCTATGAGTACCAGCAAAGAGCAACTGGAAGAAGCTGACGAAGATTTTGTAGCCGTGGACGCTGATGATGCCGAACCGGTCGTCGAGGTCGCCAAGACCAATCTGAGTAAACGCCGCACCATCGACAACCTGCTTGAGGAGCGCCGACTGCAAAAGCAATTGGCCGAATACGATTTTGATGACTGACACTTGAAAGCCTCCCGAAACGGAGGCTTTTTACTTTCTGCTGAATGCTGCCTGCTGAATGCGATCGGCCCATGACCCCGTCAGCGTTCCACATCCTCAGACCAGTCCATTGCGCTGTGCCAGCTCGATCAGATCAACCAGCGAACGGGCATTAAGCTTTAACAGAAGACGGGTCTTGTAGGTACTGACCGTCTTGTTGCTCAAAAACATGCCATCGGCAATTTCCTTGTTGGTCTTGCCCCGCGCCAGTTGTTGCAACACCATCATTTCACGACCGGAGAGACGATCGACCATATCGGCTTCGCTGGCATTGCCCAGACTTGTCCGAACGGTATGCAGCGCCTGATTCGGAAAGTAACTGTAACCGGACAGTACCGCTTTGATCGCACTGAGCAACTCGGTGAGATCTTGTTGTTTACAAACATAACCCGCCGCGCCCGACTGCATGCAACGCATCGAGAAATGCCCGGGGGCCTGGGAGGTCAGTACCAGCACTTTCATTGGCATGGCTACCGAACTTAGCCGCGCAATAACTTCCAGCCCGTCAAGTTTGGGTATGCCAATATCCAGAATCACGATATCCGGCATTTGCTCACGCGCCAGTTGCAATGCATCCACACCATTGTCGGTTTCAGCAATCACTTCGTAGCCATGACGTTCCATCAGCATACGTACCGCAAGACGAATGACGGGGTGATCATCCACGATCAGCACTTTATTCATGGGCAGGTCCAATTTCGCTGTTCGATTTTTAGAGCCCGCACAATAGCCTAGTCAATTCACTCATTGCACAGCGCAGTTCTCCCGCACTTGCAGCGAAAGACATTCCCTACAAGCAATGAGGATTATTCCTACAAGAAATACACTGGACGTAATGGAATGCGCTTTACGTACCTGGCTGACAGCCGGGGCGATTGCTTTAAACAACGGCTGTTTATAGCAAAAAAATAATGCCCCCTGGCGTCCAGCTTGCTCGGAAATACTCTGAAGCAGAAGACCTTGCGCGTTTTACAATTTTTTTCTGACTGTACACCCCCAAAAACAGGCGACTGTTTACAAAAAGCAGAATATCTACAGCAAACACTTGCTGCCAAAAAACCTGAAACAAGACACTTCTACCCAAATCGCAATTTTTAATATAAATATCGACAACAATGCATATTCACACCTTCACCAAACATACAACTCACCGCACACAGTACATTTAATAACCCATGATCAAAAAGAGCAAAAAACCAACAATGAATATCAAGAAAAAAATCACCAACCCGATGACTGTTATCGCCATCTTTGCGTTTATCTCAGAAACTTCCGCGGCCGTATCTTTGCCATTTTTGGATAATGATGAGCGCAAAATATATGTATGGTTTCTGATCAGTTTTCCATTCTATTTGTTATTCCTGTTTTTCATGACACTGAACTTCAACTATCGCTCTCTCTACGCACCATCAGACTTCGACAAGGACGACCACTTTTTAAAAGCCTTTGAAGACCTAAAGTCCGCGGAGCAGAACAACCAACCGCGCGATGTTGCTCGCTCGGACGCCGTCTCAAACAATGCGGAGCGCACCGGCAACGTGCCTGACCCACCCAACCACAGCGGCTCTGCGTCGGCCCCGTGGATAGAACATCACGTGCAATTACCCAAACCCCTGAACACGCTACGGGTCATTGATGTGCGTCGGATGAGCAGCGCGCTGCAATTCGATCAATTACTCGAAAGTCTGCCGCGACCGGGCAAGCATTCGGCCCGATTCATGGTGTTTCTGACCGACCCGGTGTCGGACGAATTGCTCAAGAGAGTCATCCTCTGCCATATCAAACAGACGAAAAAAGGCACGGCAAACACGCTCTACATTGCTTACAACGTAAGCCAGCAGATCACGACCATTTTGCGAGGGGACTAAAGAGGCAGGCGAAATCCTGATGACATCAGATAACGCGAAAACAGAAAGGATTTTGAGCAGTGGCAGCCTTGTCGCGATGACAAGGCTGCCCTTTCATTCCAGGCCCGAGGGGCTTAGAACAGCTTGCGGCCCTTGTTGGCAGCAATACGCATGCGCAGCGCGTTGAGCTTGATGAAGCCCGCCGCGTCGGCCTGGTTGTAAGCACCGCCGTCTTCTTCGAAGGTTGCGATGTTGGCATCGAACAGCGAATCGTCGGACTTGCGGCCAGTGACGATCACGTTGCCTTTGTACAGCTTCAGGCGCACAACGCCGTTCACGTTGACCTGCGAAGCGTCGATCATCTGTTGCAGCATCAGACGCTCAGGGCTCCACCAGTAACCGGTGTAGATCAGGCTGGCGTACTTCGGCATCAACTCGTCTTTGAGGTGAGCGACTTCGCGATCCAGAGTGATCGATTCGATGGCGCGGTGAGCGCGCAGCATGATGGTGCCGCCCGGGGTTTCGTAGCAGCCACGGGACTTCATGCCGACGTAACGGTTTTCAACGATGTCGAGACGACCGATGCCGTGCTCGCCGCCGATCTTGTTCAGCGTTGCCAGAACAGTGGCCGGGGTCATTTCGACGCCGTCCAGCGCAACGATGTCGCCGTTACGGTAAGTCAGTTCCAGATACTGCGGTTTATCAGGAGCGTTCTCCGGGGAGACGGTCCATTTCCACATGTCTTCTTCGTGCTCGGTCCAAGTGTCTTCCAGCACGCCGCCTTCATAGGAGATGTGCAGCAGGTTGGCGTCCATCGAGTACGGGGATTTCTTCTTGCCGTGACGCTCGATCGGGATCGCGTGCTTCTCGGCGTAGTCCATCAGCTTCTCGCGGGACAGCAGATCCCACTCACGCCAAGGGGCAATCACTTTTACGCCCGGCTTGAGTGCGTAGGCACCCAGCTCGAAACGTACCTGGTCGTTGCCCTTGCCGGTGGCGCCATGGGAAATGGCGTCAGCGCCGGTTTCGTTGGCGATTTCGATCAGACGTTTGGCGATCAGCGGACGTGCGATGGAGGTACCCAGCAGGTACTCACCTTCGTAAACGGTGTTGGCGCGGAACATCGGGAACACGAAATCACGCACGAATTCTTCGCGCAGATCGTCGATGTAGATTTCTTTGACGCCCATGGCCTGAGCCTTGGCGCGGGCCGGCTCGACCTCTTCGCCTTGACCGAGATCAGCGGTGAAAGTCACCACTTCACAGTTATAAGTATCCTGCAGCCACTTGAGGATCACCGAAGTGTCCAGGCCGCCGGAATACGCCAGAACGACC
>NZ_JBIVJB010000101.1:15114-16342 GCF_044750025.1 Pseudomonas sp. NPDC088885
ATCACTCCACGGGGTTCTACGGAAAGCCGAGGAGTCTACCGCCCAAACGCGATAATTTACAGAGGCGCGACAGCTTAAGACGACAAAGCGACAGAATCTGTCGAGAGCGCGACGATGACCGGCGGGTCAGGAAGTTGCTGCAGTGCTCGCGGGTGTACTCGTTTGCGGCGCCGGAGCCGCGACTGGCGTAACCCGCGCAAGGTGCACATTGACCCGGCGGTTCTTCGCCCGGTTCGCCGCACTGGTGTTGGGCACGACCGGATACTGCTCACCATGGAAACGCACGGTGATCTGCGACTCTTGAATGCCATTGGCCTTGAAATAGTCGACCACCGCCAGCGCCCGCCGGCGCGACAGTTCACGGTTGGTCAGACGGTTGCCGCTGTTGTCCGAGTGGCCGTCGAGCTCAATGTGATTCACCGTCGGGTCAGCCTTCATATATTCCAACATGACCGCGAGTTTGGCTTTGGCGGCGGCGTCGAGATCGGTGCCTTCGCCGGGAAAACCGATTTGCGACTGTTTAACCTGATCGAAATTCTGCGGCAACAATTTCGCCACGCAGGTTTGATAGTCGTTAAACGCTTTGCTGAATTTGACTGGCAACAGGCGCACTTCCGAGACCCGACCATCACCCGACGCGCGACGCACGACCGGACTGCGACCGTCCAGCAGACCGCTGATCAAACCGCCAGCCTGAGACTGCGAACTGTTAAACAAGACATTGCCGCTGCCAATTCTGACGCTGCCTAGATTGATATCGCCGCGTCCCGGCTGCCATGGCGCCGCGGCTGCGAGCAACGTCGCCGAACCGCCGCCCAGCATGGCGTTGTAGGCGTTCAGACGGAATATCGCCTGCTCGCCGGCCTTGCGCACGAACTCACCCGAGCCGAAATCTGTAATCGGCTGTGTCAGGCGGCATTCGAACTTGTCGCCGGCGACCGTCCACTCAATGTTCTCCAGACGTGTCTGGTACGTGAGCGCCATCGCGGGGAGGCTGGCAAACACACTGAGCAAGGCTAAATAACGCTGGCGCACGGGAGGCTCCATTGGCTTCTGAAACACAAAGACCGATTCACACGATGTTTACGGCATACCTACGGGATATCGGAAGGTTCCCGCAAAACTTGATAGCGAGTGCCTGCAAGAGTCTTTTCCGGTAGCATTCGCCTCAGTTTGACCCGCCTGGAATCCCCTCATGTCCGACCGCCTGACCCTGCTGCGTCCCGAC
>NZ_JBIVJB010000102.1:0-16309 GCF_044750025.1 Pseudomonas sp. NPDC088885
GGAAAAGGCGGCCAAGATACGGCACATCGCCAAGAAATGGCACCTTATCTACGACCTTGCTTTGAGTATTTGAGAAAACACCACCAATCACGATGGTTTCGCCGTCGTTGACCAGCACCTTGGCGTTGACCTCGTTTTTCTTGATCGGCGGCACATCCTGCACTTTGTTCAGGTAATCCGGCTCATCCTTGGTGACCTTGACCTCCATGATAATGCGGTTGTCTGGGGTGATCTGCGGGGTGACTTCCAGCGACAGCGAGGCCTCCTTGAACGACACCGAAGTGGCGCCGCTGGAACTGGCTTCCTGATAAGGAATCTCGGTGCCCTTGAGGATTTTCGCGGTCTCCTTGTCGGAAGTGACCACTTTCGGCTGCGAGACGATTTCGCCGTTACCGGTTTTCTCCATCGCCGTCAGTTCAAGATCGAGCAACACGTTGTCGGTGATGAAGGCGATACCGATTCCCGAGGTATTGCCGACCGTACCCATGTCGACGAACGGTGAGTTGGTACTGGTGCTGCCCGGCGTGCCGATGGTTGTCGATGAACCGTTGCTGACCCCGGAGGTGTTCCAGTTGCCCTTGTTCTGGATGGAACCGCCCCAGCGCACGCCCAGGCTCTTGTCGTAATCGACGTTGGCCTCGACGATGCGCGCCTCGATCATCACTTGCCGCACCGGAATATCCAGTTGCGCCACGATCCGCCGCAGCTCATCGAGTCGGTCCTGGGTCTGATAGGCAATGATGTTGTTGGTCCGCTCATCGACGGTGATCGAGCCACGTTCATCGATTTTCGCTTCGGCACTGGTGACCGACTGGAACAGCTTGGCGATGTCTGCTGCCTTGGCGTAATTCACTTGCAGCAACTCACGACGCAGCGGCGCCAGTTCGGCGATCTGCTTCTGCGACTCCAGCTCCTGGCGTTCCCGGGCGGCGATTTCATCGGCGGGCGCGACCAGCAGCACGTTGCCGATTTTGCGTTTATCCAGCCCTTTGGTTTTCAGCACCAGATCCAGCGCCTGATCCCACGGCACGTTTTGCAGGCGCAAGGTAATGCCGCCCTGCACCGTGTCACTGGCGACCAGATTGAGGTTGGTGAAATCGGCGATCAGTTGCAGCACCGAGCGCACGTCGATGTCCTGGAAATTCAGCGAGAGCTTTTCGCCGACGTAGGCCTGGCGATCAGCATTGCGTTTTTGCAGGTCGTCGACGGTCATCGGCCGGACGCTGACGGTCAGTTTGTTGTCGGTCTGGAAAGTTGAATAGTCGTAAGTGCCGCCGGGCTCGACGGTGATGATCGCGCGATCGCCGCTGACGCTGGAATTGACGAACTGCACCGGGGTGGCGAAATCCTTGACGTCGAGGCGTACGCGAAGTTTTTCCGGCAATTGCGTGCGGGCGAAGCTGAGGATGATTTTGCCGTCATGCTCCTGAATATCCGGGGCGATGGTCGGGTCGGACAGATCGATGACCACATTGCCTTCGCCCGCCGTACCACGTTGAAAGTCGACGCCGCGAATGGCTTTGGTTTTTGCGACATAAGGTTTTATCGGTACCGCAACAGGCGTAATGCGCGGCGCGGCAACGGGACGCGGTGCTGCGGCCGGAGCACCTTGCCCCACCACCACGAACAGATTATTGCCCTCGACCCGCGTGTCATACGGCGCCAGTTGCGTGAGGCTGACGATCAGTCGCGTGCGATCCTTGGCCTCAACCACCGTCGCCGTACGCGCATTACCGCTGCCTAGATCGAGATTCTTGCTGGCCAACTGGCTGGCAACCCCGGGCAAGTCCAGAGCAATCCGCGCCGGCGACTCAGTGGTATAGCCCTTGGGCTGCGGTGGCGGGCCGTCGAACGACAGCTTCAGCTCGACGCGATCACCCGGCAATGCCGCCACGTCCAGCGTCTTCAGATTGGCCGCAATAACCATCGGCGACAACAACGCTATCCATAGCGAAAAACCGAGGGTGGAGAAAATCCTGTTCATTGTTCGACTTCCACTATGAGTGCTCTTTCAAAGGAATGGTGCGCGGACGTTCCAGCCAGGCCCCTTCGCCATCGGGAACGATCTCGACCACATCGACCTGGGTCGCGCTGATCGAGACGATGCGTCCGTCATTGCGCCCCAAGTAGTCGCCGACCTTCATCCGGTGCACGCCGCCGGCTCCGCGCAACAGCGCGAAAGAGCCGCCGGCATTGGAGATGGTGCCGACCATTTCAAACTGCTCGATGTTGAAACCTTCGAGGTATTGCTTGACCCGATTGGGGTCGGGTTTGACGTTGCGCGAACCATGTTTTTGCCCGGCCAGATCGATGCGCACCTGACGCGAGAACGGGCTGCGCAGGTTGGCGGCGCTGTAAGTGAATGTGGGGTAAGACCGGAATGTCGGGGTTGGTTCAATTTTCCCCGGCGGGCGCAGCCGCACTTCATTCATGTAGGCATCAAGGTCGCTGAAGTCATTGCCGCCACCACAACCATTGAGCGCGAGCAGTGCCATCGACAGGGCCAAATAGCGTGGCGGGCTCATTTTTGCAGCCTCTTGTCGTTATAGCGGTACGTCTTGGCGAGGATGTTCATGCGCAGCTTCGTCCCGCCTTCGGGATTGGCTGGCGCCAGTTCGAAATCATGCAGGGTGACGATGCGCGGCAACCCGGCGACGCCGCTGACGAAAGTCGCGAGATCGTGATAGGCGCCAGTCACGGTGATCTGGATCGGCAACTCGATGTAGAACTGCTGGGTGACCTCCGGCAGCAATTTGATCTCTTCAAATTCCAGACCGCTGCCCAGACCGGTGCGGGTGATGTCTTCGAGCAGGCCCGGCACTTCGGTGTCGCTGGGCAACTGCCGCAACAGCACGCCGAAGGAGTTTTCCATCTCCTTCATCTGTTGGGTGTACAGCTCGAGATTGGCCGAGACATGCGCCTTGCTGGCGAACTGCTCCTTGAGCGTGGCTTCTTCTTCGCGCTTGAGTTCGAGTTGGTCTTGCATGTCGCTGATGAAAAAGTTGTAGCCCAGCGCGAGCACCAGAATCATCAGCAATGCGCCGGCCATGGCTTTTACCGCCGCTGGCCACGAGCCGATGTTGCTGGTGTCGAGGTCGTTGAAGTCGATGTTGCGCAGGCTCTCCAGCCATTCGGACGGCTTCATGGCTCGTCCTCCGTCGTCTTCGGCTGAGTCTGACGAACGGTTAACTGGAAGACGTTGGCCTGTTCCACTTGATCGGCGGAGGTGGCTTTGACTTCATTGAGGCTCGGCGCATCGAACCAGTCGGAGGCGTCAAGATTGCGCATCAACTCGGAGACACGGTTGTTCGACTCCGCCGCGCCACTGATCGACAGGGTTTTGCCGAGCATTTTCACTTGGGTGAAATACACGCCGTCGGGCAGTGTCCGCGCCAGTTGATCGAAGATCCGCCCGCTGACCTGCCGGTTGCCCTGCAAGTCCTGGATGATGCGCATGCGTTCGACCAGTTGCTGGCGATGGGCCTTGAGTTCACTGATCTGCTTGATCCGTTCGTCGACCACGGCAATTTGTTTGCCGATGTAATCGTTGCGCGCCACTTGTCGATCGATCGCCGCGCTGATCACCTGATCGGCGATAAACACTGCGCCCACCGAACCGACGATGACCCCGGTCAGCGCCAGCAGGAAGCGTTTGCGCCGCTCTTCACGGCGCTCCTCGCGCCACGGTAAAAGGTTGATCCGCGCCATCAGTCAAAACTCCTGAGCGCGAGCCCGCAGGCAATCATCAGGGCCGGCGCATCACTGGCCAGGGCGCCAGCGTTGACCTTGCTGCTCAGGGACATGTCGGAAAACGGATTGGCCACTTGCGTCGGCGTATTCAAGCGCTGTTCGATGAGGCGATCGAGCCCCGGCACCGACGCCGTGCCGCCGGCCAGCAGAATGTGATCGACGGCGTTGTACTGCCCGGAGGCGAAGAAAAACTGCAGCGAGCGCGACACTTGCTGCACCAGCGCTTCGCGAAACGGTTGCAGGACTTCGCTGACATAGTCGTCGGGCAAGCCGCCCTGCTTTTTCGCCAGCCCCGCCTGTTCGACGGTCAGGCCGTAACGGCGCTGGATTTCCTCAGTGAGCTGACGCCCGCCGAACAGTTGCTCGCGGGTATAAATGATTTTGCCGTTGTGCAAAACGCTGAGGGTGGTCATGGTCGCGCCGATGTCGACCACTGCCACGGTGAGGCGCTCTTGCGAGGCGGCGAGTTGCGTGGAGAGCAGGCCGAACGAGCGCTCCAGCGCGTAGGCCTCGACGTCCACCACCCGCGCAGTGAGCCCGGCGAGGGCCAGCGCCGCTTCACGGACTTCGACGTTTTCCTTGCGACAGGCGGCCAGCAGCACGTTGACCCGTTCTGGATTGCGCGGCGAAACGCCCTGGACTTCGAAATCGATGGCGACTTCATCCAAGGGATAGGGAATGTATTGGTCGGCTTCGATTTTGAGCTGGTTTTCCAGTTCGTCGTCGGAAAGTCCGGCGTCCATTTCGATGACTTTGGTGATCACCGCTGATCCGGCCACCGCCACCGCCACGCTCTTGAGCCCGGTGCGCGCCTTGACCAGCACCCGGCTGAGGGCTTGGCCCACGCCTTCGAGTTCGGCGATGTTTTTTTCGACCACGGCATTCGCCGGCAATGGCTCTACCGCGTACGCCTCGACCCGGTAGCGATCGCCCTGACGGCTCAGCTCCAGCAGTTTTACCGAGGTGGAGCTGATGTCGATCCCCAGTAACGTATTGGTCTTTTTATTGAAGAGTCCTAGCACTACCAATTCCCTATGACTTTCCGTGAGTTACGGACTCTGTAATACGCATTGCGTTCCCTGACCCCACCTTGACAGACGCGCCAATGACGCCTCCGGCGGAAAAGTGCTTATAATGCCCAGCGATTTTTTCCGCTTTTTACTGCCTGCGCGGGCGTTCTGTGTGTAGCCGGAACCCCGTCGCCAAATTCATTCTTTGCCCTGGATGTCCAAACGCCTTGATTCGTCTGCTGAAATTTTTCGGTTGGTCCATCGTCGCCGTTTTCTGCGGACTGCTTTTAGGTCTCAGCGGCGCCTATCTTTACCTTAGTCCGGGTTTGCCTTCTGTGGAGGCCCTGAGAAGCATTCAGTTGCAGATTCCATTGCGGGTCTACAGCAGCGACAACAAGTTGATCGCAGAATTTGGCGAAATGCGCCGGACTCCGATCCGTTTCGCCGACATTCCCCCCAATTTCATTAATGCGTTACTAAGTGCTGAAGACGACAACTTCGCCAATCACTACGGCGTCGATCCGAGCAGCCTGATGCGCGCCGCGACGCAATTGGTTAAAAGCGGCCACATTCAGTCCGGCGGCAGCACCATCACCATGCAGGTGGCGAAGAACTTCTTCCTGACCAGCGAACGCAGCTTCTCGCGCAAAACCACTGAAATCCTCTTGGCCCTGCAGATCGAGCGGCAGCTGACCAAGGATGAAATCCTTGAGCTGTACGTGAACAAGATCTATCTGGGTAACCGCGCCTACGGCATCGAGGCGGCGGCGCAGGTGTATTACGGCAAGTCGATCCGCGACATCAGCCTGGCGCAGATGGCGATGATCGCCGGCCTGCCGAAAGCCCCGTCGCGCTTCAACCCGTTGGCCAACCCGACGCGCAGTAAAGAGCGTCGCGACTGGATCCTCGGGCGCATGTACAAGCTCGGCAAGATCACCGAAGCGGATTACACCGCTGCGATCAACGAGCCGCTGAACGCCAGTTATCACGTGCCGACCCCGGAAGTGAACGCACCGTACATCGCCGAAATGGCCCGTGCCGAAATGGTCGGCCGTTATGGCAGCGACGCCTATACCGAAGGTTTCCGCGTCACTACCACGGTACCGAGCAATCTGCAGGAAATGGCCAACACCGCGCTGCACGAAGGTTTGATGACCTACGACCAGCGTCACGGCTACCGTGGCCCCGAGTCGCGCCTGCCGGGCAAGACCCGCGAAGCCTGGGCCAGCGAGCTGACCAAACAACGCACCATCAGCAGCCTCGAACCGGCGATCGTCACGCAAGTCGACAAGAACGGCCTGCAAGTACTGACCCGCACCGGTGAAGAACACGTGGCCTGGGACACCATGAAATGGGCGCGCCCGTTCCTCAATACCAACAGCATGGGCCCGAATCCGCGTCAGCCGTCGGATGTTGCGCAGGTTGGCGATCTGGTTCGTGTGCAGCGTCAGAAAGACAATTCGCTGAAATTCAGCCAGATCCCGCAGGCGCAAGGCGCGCTGGTCTCGCTGGATCCGCAGAACGGCGCAATCCGCTCGCTGGTCGGTGGTTTCGCTTTCGAGCAGAGCAACTACAACCGCGCCATGCAGGCCAAGCGTCAGCCGGGTTCGAGCTTCAAGCCGTTCGTATACAGCGCTGCGCTGGACAGCGGCTACACCGCCGCGACGCTGGTCAACGACGCGCCGATCGTGTTTGTCGACGAGTACCTGGACAAGGTCTGGCGTCCGAAGAACGACACCAACACCTTCCTCGGCCCGATCCGCTTGCGTGAAGGTTTGTACAAATCGCGCAACCTGGTGTCGATCCGTTTGCTGCAAGCGATGGGCGTGAGCAAGACCATCGATTACATCACGCGCTTCGGCTTCAACAAGCAGGATCTGCCGCCGAACCTGTCGCTGGCACTGGGTACTGCGACGCTGACGCCAATGGAGATCGCGACCGGCTGGAGCACGTTCGCCAACGGTGGCTACAAGATCACGCCTTACGTGATCGACAAGATCGAAAGCCGTAACGGCGACACGCTGTTCGTCGCCAACCCGCCGACCGTCCCGCAGGGCGCTGCGGCAACGGACGGCATTGCCGCGCCGCACACTGACGCGATCACGGTTAACGCCACGCCGGGTGAAGCACCGGGCACTGCGGCGGCACCGCAAACGCCTGCCGTCGCCGAGCGCATCGTTGATGGCCGCACCACGTACATCCTCAACAGCATGTTGCAGGACGTAATCAAGCTCGGCACCGGCCGTCGCGCGCTGGCCATGGGTCGCAGCGACATCGCCGGCAAAACCGGTACCACCAACGAATCGAAGGATGCCTGGTTCTCCGGGTACAACGCCGATTACGTGACCACGGTCTGGACGGGCTTCGACCAGCCGGAAAGCCTTGGTCGTCGCGAGTTCGGTGGCACGGTGGCACTGCCAATCTGGATGAACTACATGTCGGCGGCGCTGAAGGACAAGCCACCGCACGTGCAGCCTGAGCCGGAAGGTTTGTTGAGCCTGCGTGTGGATCCGGTGAGTGGCCGTGCGGCGACGCCGAGCACGCCGGGGGCGTACTTCGAGCTGTTCAAGGCTGAGGATACCCCGCCATCGGTGAATGAGCTGGGTAACGGCGCTGTGCCAGGCAGCCCGCTGCCGGCGGATGAACAGGCGCCGATCGATCTGTTCTGATCCAGCGCTATTGAAAAGCCCCGCCTTCGGTTGAAGTGCGGGGCTTTTTATTGCCTGAAGATCAAGAGCCCCTCACCCTAGCCCTCTCCCAGAGGGAGAGGGGACTGACCGTGGAAAATTCACGAGATACACCGACCTGAAAGTGCATCAGCGCCTATGGATTCAACACAACACTTTCATGTCGGCGTCACTCCCCAGCATCCCCCAATCGGTCCCCTCTCCCTCCGGGAGAGGGCTAGGGTGAGGGAGCCCTTGATCTCCAGACAATAAAAAAGCCCCGACTCTCACGAGCCAGGGCTTTCGCTTGAAGCGTTACAACGGCTTAGCCGTTGAACACGTCATCCACGCTTTTCAGCGGGTAGTTCTTCGGATACGGCAGGGTTGCCACACCAGTCTCGATCGCGGCTTTAGCCACAGCGTCGGAGATCAGGGTGATCAGGCGCTTGTCCATTGGCTTCGGAATGATGTATTCACGACCGAATTCCAGCGGAGCACCGCCGTAGGCATCGCACACGTCCTGTGGCACTGGCAGTTTGGCCAGTTCACGCAGGGCGTTGGCGGCAGCCACTTTCATTTCTTCGTTGATGCGCTTGGCGCGAACGTCCAGGGCACCACGGAAGATGAACGGGAAGCCCAGTACGTTGTTGACCTGGTTCGGGTAGTCCGAACGGCCGGTGGCCATGATCACGTCGTTACGGGTGGCGTGCGCCAGTTCCGGGGAGATTTCCGGATCCGGGTTCGAGCACGCGAACACGATCGGGTTGGCCGCCATCGACAGCAGGCCTTCAGGGCTCAGCAGGTTCGGGCCGGACAGACCGACGAACACGTCAGCGCCTTGCAGAGCGTCAGCCAGGCTGCGCTTCTCGGTGGCGTGAGCGAATACCGCTTTGTACTGGTTCAGGTCGTCACGGCCGGAGTGGATCACGCCGGTACGGTCAACCATGAAGATATTTTCGATGCGAGCGCCCATGCTCACCAGCAACTTCATGCAGGAGATGGCGGCAGCGCCGGCGCCCAGGCAAACGATCTTGGCATCAGCCAGGGTTTTGCCTGCGATTTCCAGGGCGTTGATCATGCCGGCAGCGGTCACGATCGCGGTACCGTGCTGGTCATCGTGGAATACCGGAATGTCGCACTGCTCGATCAGAGCGCGCTCAATCTCAAAGCACTCAGGTGCCTTGATGTCTTCCAGGTTGATGCCACCGAAAGTGATGGAGATGCGTTTTACGGTGTCGATGAAGGCTTGCGGGCTTTCGGAGTCGACTTCGATGTCGAATACGTCGATGCCGGCGAAGCGCTTGAACAGTACGCCTTTACCTTCCATCACTGGCTTGGACGCCAACGGGCCGAGGTTACCCAGGCCGAGAATCGCGGTGCCATCGGAAATGACTGCAACCAGGTTGCCCTTGCCGGTGTATTTGTAGGCCAGTTCAGGATCGCGAGCGATCTCACGCACTGGTTCAGCTACGCCGGGGCTATAAGCCAGCGACAAGTCGCGAGCGGTAGCAGTGGCCTTGGTGAGCTCGACACTCAGCTTCCCTGGACGAGGATTGGCATGATATTCGAGAGAGGATACGCGCCTCGCAAAGTCCCCACAAGACTGAGCGGTCACCCCTGTCAAGCGCCCTGCCCTACGACTTTGGGCCAAGAGCCACGGCGCACAAGGGCTGGACTGTTCACAATCGACAGAAAAAATGTCTACAATTTTATTTCAGCGAGTGCTTTGCAACATCGACGAATCTGTCAGCGGAAGCAGCCAACGCGGCTGTCCCTGTTTCAAGCCGCCGCGCCGTGATCGATCGACAATCCAGCCGCGCGCCTCGATCTGCTTGCCCTTCAACGCCTGCAACCGGGCATTGTCGAATTGTCCGACCAGATTGGGTGCAACGCGCAATACAAGCGCACCCTGCAACTCGATCCAGGTTCCGCCACGATTGCGCTGAACCTTGCTCACACGGCCACTGACCACGGCGAAACCGGAACGCTGGATCTGCGCCGCTTTCAGCACCGGCGACTGCCGCCAGAGACCCCGGCCAGCCTGTCGCGCAGTGCGCTCGGCGGCTTGCTGACACGTAACCAAATCGATATTCGGCGCGACCGCGACCTGAAAGCCGAGGCCATCGGCGAGCATCTGCGCTTCAAGATTGGCGCCGCTGGCGCTGTAGAGGTGCGCGAGCGTGCGGCCGTAGTGATCTTTCGTCTGCTTGCCGAGGCGCAAACCGAGCTGTCCAATGCTGTCGGCCACTAATGATTCCAGACGTTTGCGCGCCGCCACCGCGAACGGCTCGTCACTGCGGCCCTGCTTGCCCAGCTCAGGTGTGTTGAGGCCGATCATCCGCACACTGCGCCCGTCGCTCAGGCGCAAGGTGTCGCCATCGACCACGCGCTGTACCGTGACGCGGGTCAGCCCTACGGGCGTGGGGCAGAACGCCTGCGCGGCGGACAGCCAAATCGCAGACACAAAAAAGGCGCCCACAAGGGACGCCTTTTTCAGCAATGAGGAAAAGCCCATCGGGCCTTTCAACTTTACTCTGCAGCAGCAGGCTTCTTGCCGAAAGCACCGAAACGGTCTGCGAAGCGCTGAACGCGGCCGCCAGTGTCCAGAGTCTTTTGCTTACCGGTGTAGAACGGGTGGCATTCGTTGCAAACGTCGATCGCCAGAGGCTTGGCCAGGTTCGAACGAGTTTCGAACTTGTTGCCACAGCTGCAGGTAACTGCGGTGACTTCGTATGTTGGATGAATATCAGCTTTCATGATGTCTTCCTCAGGCTGCGTGCCGCCATCCAACACTATTGTTGAATACCGCACGTAATTAGGCCGCGGATTCTACCAGACCTTTTAAATCACGCAAGCTGTCACCGAGACCGACCGTCTGCTAGGCTCCCGACCCTGTGGGAGCGAGCCTGCTCGCGAAGACGATCCATCAGCCAGCATTTTTGTCGCCTGACACTCCGCCTTCGCGAGCAGGCTCGCTCCCACAGGTTATGCAGCCAGTCCTTTAATCGTCTGTTGATAGAGATCCCCCCGCGTGCCCGACGCCATTCTGCGCCTCGCTTTGCCTTCGCCCCTGCGCCGCCTGTTCGATTATCGAGCGCCGGCCGGCGTGCTGCGCGAGCAATTGCAGCCGGGCATGCGTTTGCGCGTGCCGTTCGGTCGGCGCGAAATGATCGGGATTCTGGTCGAGGTCACTGACACCAGCGAAGTGCCGGTGGAGAAACTCAAACCGGCGCTGGCCCTGCTCGACACGACGCCGCCGCTACCGCCAGCGCTGTTCAAGCTGTGCCTGTGGACGTCGCAGTATTATCAGCACAGCCTCGGCGACACCTTGAGCTGGGCGCTGCCGGTGCTGTTGCGTCAGGGCGAACTGGCCGAGGCGCGTCAGGAACGTTTCTGGTCAGCCGTCCCCGGTGCCAGCCTTGATGATCCGCGTATCGCCCGCGCGCCGCGTCAGCGTGAAGCGCTCGCCACATTGGCCCAGCACCCGCACGGCGTCGCCCATCAGTTGCTGAGCAAACTGATGCTGAGCAAAGACAGCCTCGACCTGCTGCTGGCCAAAGGTCTGGTGCAAGTCGAGATCCGCCGTCACGCACCGGGCTTGCGCCATGAACATTGGCTGGCGCAACCGGAGCTGCCGCTGAACAGCGAGCAACGCGCCGCGTACGAAGCGATTCGCGCCGGTTTCGACAGTTATCACGCCTTCCTGCTGGCCGGCGTCACCGGCAGCGGCAAGACCGAAGTCTATTTGCAGTTGATCCGCGAAACCCTCGAAGCCGGCAAGCAGGCACTGGTGCTGATCCCGGAGATCAACCTCGGCCCGCAAACTTTGGCGCGCTTCGAACAGCGCTTCAATGCGCGCATCGCCCTGTTGCACTCGGCGGTCAATGATCGCGAGCGCCTCGAAGCCTGGCTCGCCGCCCGTGATGGCGAGGCCGACATTATTATCGGCACCCGTTCGGCGCTGTTCACGCCGATGAAAAATCCCGGCCTGATCATCATCGACGAGGAGCACGACGGTTCTTATAAACAGCAGGAAGGTTTGCGCTACCACGCCCGCGATCTGGCGCTGGTGCGTGCGCGGCAGGAAAACATCCCGATCGTGCTCGGCTCCGCCACGCCTTCGCTGGAAAGTCTGCACAACGCCTACACCGGACGTTACGGCCTCCTACGCCTGAATGAGCGTGCCGGTGGCGCCAAGCAGCCACGCTTCCTACGCCTGGATGTAAAAAGCCGTCCACTCGACAGCGGGATTTCCGGGCCGATGCAACAAGCCATCGGCCAGACCCTCGCCAACGGCCAGCAGGTGCTGGTGTTTCTCAACCGTCGTGGTTTCGCGCCGACGTTGCTGTGCCACGATTGCGGCTGGATGTCCGAGTGTTCGCGTTGCGATGCGCGGATGACCGTGCATCAGCGTTATGGCGAGTTGCGCTGCCACCATTGCGGCTACGTCGAGCGCACGCCGCGCCAGTGCCCCAAGTGCAACAAGGTCGACTTGCGTCCGGTGGGCGCCGGCACCGAGCGCGCCGAGGAACGGCTGGCGATTCTGTTTCCCGACTATCCGGTGCTGCGCGTCGACCGCGACAGCACCTCGCGCAAGGACGCGATGAATCAGCTGTTCGCGACGATTCAGAAGGGCCAGCCGTGCATTCTGGTCGGCACACAGATGCTCGCCAAGGGTCACCACTTTCCACGGGTGACGCTGGTGTCGATTCTGGATGCCGACGGCGGGCTGTTCTCCGGCGACTTCCGCGCCAGCGAGCGCATGGCGCAGTTGATTGTGCAGGTGGCCGGGCGCGCCGGGCGAGCGGAAGAGCCGGGCAAGGTGATTATTCAGACGCATCTGGCCGACCATCCTTTATTGGTGCAACTCACCGAGCAGGGTTATTTCGCCTTTGCCGAGCAGGCTTTGAGCGAACGCCGGGCTGCCGGGCTGCCGCCATTTGCGCATCTGGCGCTGTTGCGCGCTGAGGCGCACAAACCGGGGCAGGCGGAAGGGTTTCTCGATGAGGCGTGCAGCGAGGCGGAGCGCTTGCTGGCGGAGCAGAATCTGAGCGGGATTGAACTGCTCGGGCCAGTGCCGGCGCCGATGGAGCGACGGGCCGGGCGTTATCGTGCGCAGCTTTTATTGCAGGCGTCGGCGCGGGCGCCGCTGCATCGGTTGTTGACCAGTTGGCTGTTGGCGCTGGAGCAGATGCCGAGCGGGCGGGCGGTGCGTTGGTCCTTGGATGTCGATCCCGTCGATTTGTATTGAAGATCAAAAGATCGCAGCCTTCGGCAGCTCCTACAGGAAAACCCAGATCCCCGTGTAGGAGCTGCCGCAGGCTGCGATCTTTTGCTTTTAATGTCACCACATATCCACATCCTGCCTGCTAAGGTTGGCAAGCCCGTCTTCGCAACGGATAATGCCCAGTTTTTCCACCCGCGCATCGATGCGCCGCCGCGCTTGCGGTCGAAAGAGAAGACCATGAAAGACACCATTCGCCAGCTGATCCAACAAGCCCTCACCCAACTCGTCAACGAAGGTGTGTTGCCTGAAGGCCTGTCGCCGGCGATTCAGGTGGAGAACGCCCGTGACAAGACCCACGGCGATTTCGCCAGCAACATCGCGATGATGCTGGCCAAGCCTGCGGGCATGAAGCCGCGCGATCTGGCGGAAAAAATCATCGCCGCGCTGCCGGCTGACGAGAACGTCACCAAGGCCGAAATCGCTGGCCCGGGCTTCATCAACTTCTTCCAGAACACCCAGGCTTTGGCCTCGCGTCTCGACGCTGCCTTGGCTGATGCCCATGTTGGCGTACGCAAGGCAGGCCCGGCACAACGCACCGTGGTCGACCTGTCGGCACCGAACCTGGCCAAAGAGATGCACGTCGGCCACTTGCGTTCGACCATCATTGGCGACGGCGTGGCCCGCGTCCTCGAATTCCTCGGCGACGAAGTGATCCGTCAGAACCACGTCGGCGACTGGGGCACCCAGTTCGGCATGCTGATGGCGTATCTGCAGGAAAACCCGATCACCAGCGACGAGCTGTCGGATCTGGAAAACTTCTACCGCGCCGCCAAACAACGTTTCGATGAATCCGAAGAATTCGCCGACCGTGCCCGTGGTCTGGTGGTCAAGCTGCAGGCCGGCGATGCTGATTGCCTGGCGCTGTGGACGAAGTTCAAGGACATCTCGCTGTCGCACTGCCAGAAGATCTACGAACTGCTCAACGTCAAACTGACCATGGCCGACGTGATGGGCGAAAGCGCCTACAACGACGACCTGATCAACGTGGTCAACGACTTGAAAGCCGCTGGCATGCTGGTCGAGAGCAACGGCGCCCAGTGCGTGTTCCTCGACGAATTCAAAAATGCCGATGGCGACCCGCTGCCGGTGATCATCGTCAAGGCTGACGGCGGTTACCTGTATGCCACCACTGACTTGGCGGCCGTGCGCTACCGCAGCGGCAAACTGAAAGCCGATCGCGCGCTGTATTTCGTCGATCAGCGTCAGGCCCTGCACTTCCAGCAAGTGTTCGCCGTGGCGCGCAAGGCCGGTTTTGTGACCCATCCGATGGAGATGGAACACATGGGCTTCGGCACCATGAACGGCGCCGATGGCCGTCCGTTCAAGACCCGTGACGGCGGCACCGTGAAGCTGATCGACCTGCTGACCGAAGCGCAGGAACGTGCCTACAACCTGGTTAAAGAGAAGAACCCGACACTGGCCGAAGACGAACTGCGCAACATCGCCAAAGTCGTCGGCATCGGCGCGGTGAAATACGCCGACTTGTCGAAGCACCGCACCAGCGACTACAGCTTCAACTTCGACCTGATGCTGAACTTCGAAGGCAACACCGCGCCATACCTGCTTTACGCTTACACCCGCGTCGCCGGTGTGTTCCGTAAACTGGGCAAGGATTTCAGCGAAGTCGACGGCCAGATCGTTCTCGAAGCCGAGCACGAACTCGAGCTGGCGGCGAAACTGGCGCAGTTCGGCGAAGTGCTGAACAACGTGTCCGACAAAGGCACGCCGCACATTCTCTGCACTTATCTGTATGACGTTGCCGGTCTGTTCTCCAGCTTCTACGAGAACTGCCCGATCCTCGCCGCCGAAACGCCGGCCCAGATGCAGAGCCGTCTGCGTCTGGCCGCGCTGACCGGTCGCACCCTCAAGCAAGGCCTGGAGCTGTTGGGTCTGGAAACTCTGGAGCGTATGTAAGTTGGCTGCCAAGAAAAAACCTGCACCCAAGCGTGGCGCCAGCCGTTACCAAGCTCCTGCGAAGCAACCGATTCCGGGTTGGCTGTGGATGGCCATCGGCCTGACGGTCGGCGCGTTCATCGTGTTTCTGATGAAGCTGGAGCCGGGCAAGGGCAGCGACACGGTCAAGCGTGAGAAAGTCGAGCAAGCGCAACAGCAGAAAGCGTCGAAGATCGCCGAGGCCAACAAGACCCCGCCGAGCCCGACCCAGCCTGTGAAGCCGAAGTACGACTTCTACACCCTGCTGCCGGAATCGGAAGTGATCGTGCCGCCCGACGCCGTGCCGGAGAAAACCCTGCCGACGCCACAAGTGCCGACCACTCCGGTGACCCCGGCGGAAGCGGCGAAAATCGACACTGCGCGTGCTCAGGCGGCGCTGGCCGGGATCACCCCGCCACCGGCACCACCGGTGAAAGCGGCGCCCGTGACCAAGTTCTTCCTCCAGGCCGGTTCGTTCCGCAAAGAGGCGGACGCGGACAAAGTGCGTGCGCAGATCATTCTGCTCGGCCAGGCGGTCGCGGTTGAATCGGGCACGGTGAAGGATGAAACCTGGTACCGCGTGCTGGTCGGCCCGTTCAGCAACCGCGAACAACTGACCACTGCGCAGAAACAGCTGGCGGGCAGCGGTTTTAGCAACCTGTTGTTACAACAACGCCAAAGCCGCTGATTGTCGATGGTGGGCACCTCTCCCTGAGGTTGCCCACAAATCCCTGTGGTGAGGGGATTTATCCCCGACCGGCTGCGCAGCAGTCGTAAATCCGGCCTCCGCGATGTGTCAGACCGAGCGCAATTGCAGGTTTCAGGGCCGCTTCGCGCCCCATCGGGGATAAATCCCCTCGCCACAGTCATCACACACCATTCGTCTCCCATTACCCTCTGCGGTTGAAATCCTCTCCAGCACCCCCATATGAATGGGCATAAGGCACTTTCGCCCCGCTGTGTGGAGACTCTTCCCTTGACCACCATCGTTTCAGTCCGCCGTCACGGCAAAGTCGTCATGGGCGGCGACGGCCAGGTTTCTCTCGGCAATACCGTGATGAAAGGCAACGCGAAAAAAGTTCGTCGCCTGTACCACGGCCAGGTCATCGCCGGTTTTGCCGGTGCCACCGCCGACGCCTTTACCCTCTTCGAACGTTTCGAAGGCCAGCTTGAAAAACATCAGGGCCACCTGGTGCGCGCCGCGGTCGAACTCGCCAAAGAATGGCGCACCGACCGCTCCCTGAGCCGCCTCGAAGCGATGCTCGCGGTTGCCAACAAAGACGCTTCCCTGATCATCACCGGCAACGGTGACGTGGTCGAACCCGAAGACGGCCTGATCGCCATGGGTTCCGGCGGCGGCTACGCACAGGCTGCGGCCAGCGCCCTGCTGAAAAAGACCGACCTGTCGGCTCGCGAAATCGTCGAAACCGCCCTCGGTATCGCCGGCGACATCTGTGTATTCACCAACCACACTCAGACCATTGAGGAGCAGGATCTCGCTGAATAAGCCTGACGCGGCCCTGTGCCACGGCTTGTTTTTGCTTGAGGACCGTCAACTACTATGTCCATGACTCCCCGCGAAATCGTCCACGAACTTAACCGCCACATCATCGGCCAGGACGATGCCAAGCGCGCCGTCGCGATTGCCCTGCGCAACCGCTGGC
>NZ_JBIVJB010000103.1:0-15395 GCF_044750025.1 Pseudomonas sp. NPDC088885
AACCCGAGCCCCAGCGAGGGCCGAACGTCAGGGCAAAGCCTTTTCGGTTACCTTTTCGGCGTTTGGAAAAGGTGACTCGCCGTAAGGGCGAAACCCTAATCAGCCCCACCCGCAGCAACGGATATGCCCCCAATCACCCAACCAACATCCCATGACACATCAACCCCAACACACTCCGCATATGCCGTGAATGCGCCTCCCGATCCGGCGTCACCTCAGTCGCCAACCGAATAAACGCCACATTCGCATACTGATTAAACACCGTCGCCGCCACATCAATATCAACCGAGTCGCGAATCCTGCCAACCCCCTGAAAATGCACGAGCAGCGCCTTGGTCTCCTCAATCACCGCCGCATTCCAAGGATCAAGCGCCCGAGCCAATTCCCCGGTAAACAAAAACGGCGCCAACTCCCGCCACAGTGAAGCCGGCATAGCCTCCAACTGGTAATGCGTCATCAACCCCTCAAACGCACACAACGCCTCCAGCGGATCACTATCATCATCAAGACGAGCCCGCGAATCACGCATCGCCTTCTCATCCGGCTGCTTCAGCAACGCCAACAAAATCTCCTGCTTGCCGCCGAAATAATTCACCACCGTCGGCGCCGACACCCCGGCCTGCACCGCGATCTGATCCAGCGTCGTCGCCGCAAACCCGTTGGTCTTGAACAGCTCCAGCGCCGCTTCGGCAATCACCTGCCGGCGCTGTTCCTTTTGCCGCTCTCGAAGTCCGCTCATGTTGCCTCTGATGATGCTTGCCAATGACCCTCAGCCTACGGCGATATTTTTTCACCGACAAATATTTTCTTTACAAAAATATTTTTAGGTGACAAAACTTTACTCGTGCAGCGCGGCAACGAACGCACTCACCCGCCCTTTTCTCTGGAGATCAGCCATGTCCGCCGAATTCGATTCGACCCGCAGTACCAGCGATTACCAAGCCGCCGACGCCGCGCACCACATTCACGCGTTCGTCGACCAAAAGGCCCTCAACGAAGAAGGCCCACGGGTGATGGTCAGCGGTGATCGCCTGGCGCTGTGGGACAACGATGGCAATCGCTACCTCGACGGCATGTCTGGCCTGTGGTGCACCAACCTCGGCTACGGTCGCAAGGATCTGGCCGCCGCCGCGACCGCGCAGCTGGAACAACTGCCCTACTACAACATGTTCTTCCACACGACCCACCCGGCGGTGATCGAACTGTCCGAGCTGCTCTTCAGCCTGCTGCCCAAGCACTACAGCCACGCGATCTACACCAACTCCGGTTCCGAAGCCAACGAAGTGCTGATCCGCACCGTGCGCAAGTTCTGGCAAGTGATAGGCAAGCCTGAGAAGAAAATCATGATCGGCCGCTGGAACGGCTACCACGGCTCGACCTTGGCGGCGACGGCGCTGGGCGGCATGAAGTTCATGCACGAAATGGGCGGCACCATTCCTGACGTCGCGCACATCGACGAGCCGTACTGGTTTGCCCACGAAGGCAACCTCAGCCCGGAAGAATTCGGCCTGCAAGCCGCGCGGCAACTGGAAGACAAGATTCTCGAACTGGGCGCCGACAAGGTCGCCGCTTTCGTCGCCGAACCGTTCCAGGGCGCGGGCGGCATGATCATTCCGCCGGCTACATACTGGCCTGAAATCCAGCGCATCTGCCGCAAATACGACGTGTTGCTGTGCGCCGACGAAGTGATCGGCGGGTTCGGCCGCACCGGCGAATGGTTCGCACACCAGACTTTCGGTTTCGAGCCCGACACCCTGTCGATCGCCAAGGGCCTGACCTCCGGTTACATCCCTATGGGCGGTCTGATTCTGTCGCGGCGTATGGCCGATGCACTGGTTGAGAAAGGTGGCGTGTTCGCCCACGGCCTGACTTATTCCGGGCACCCGGTGGCGGCCGCCGTGGCGATTGCCAACCTCAAGGCGTTGCGCGATGAAGGCGTGGTCGCTCAGGTGAAGGCTGATACCGGGCCGTATCTGCAAAATTGCTTGCGCGAGGTGTTTGGTAATCACCCGTTGATCGGCGAGATTCAGGGCGTCGGCCTGGTGGCCGCGTTGCAGTTTGCTGAAGACAAGGCCAGCCGCAAGCGCTTTGCCAATGAGAACGACATGGCCTGGCGTTGCCGCACGATCGGTTTTGAAGAAGGCTTGATCATCCGCTCGACACTGGGCCGGATGATCATGGCGCCGGCGCTGGTAGCGACCCGGGCGGAGCTGGATGAGTTGATCGACAAGACCCGGATTGCAGTGGATCGCACGGCGCGGGAGTACGGCGTCCTCTGATCGGTTGGCGGGGCGGACGCCTTCGCGAGCAGGCTCGCTCCCACATTTGGAATGCATTTCCCTGTGGGAGCGAGCCTGCTCGCGAATGGGCCAGCCAACATAATTATTGGCGGACAAAGTTAGATCCCGCCGATTACTCCGCGCGCCGCTTGGTGTTAAATAGGCGCCAGTCTTCACCTTGTCGCTTAAAGCTGTGCAACGAGAACCGATATGAACACCCATTCCAAGAAAAACACCCTCATTCAAACGGCGGTGACCGCATGATCGAAGTCACCGAAGTGTCCATTGCGCAACTGCGCGCTGCGCTGGAGTCCGGCCAGACCACCTCGGTCGAGTTGGTGCAGGCCTACCTCGCGCGCATCGACGCCTACGACGGCGCCGACACCCCGACGGCGCTGAATGCCGTGGTGGTGCGCAACCCTGAAGCGCTGAACGAAGCGCAAGCCGCCGATGCCCGTCGCGCCAAAGGTGAAACCCTTGGCCCGCTCGATGGCATCCCTTACACCGCCAAAGACAGTTATCTGGTCAAAGGCCTGACCGCCGCGTCCGGCAGCCCGGCGTTTGCCGATCTGGTCGCCTATCGCGACGCCTTCACCATCGAGCGCCTGCGCGCGGCCGGGGCGATTTGCCTGGGCAAAACCAACATGCCGCCGATGGCCAATGGCGGCATGCAGCGCGGCGTTTATGGCCGTGCCGAGAGCCCGTACAACGCTGATTACCTGACCGCACCCTTTGCTTCCGGCTCGTCCAACGGCGCCGGGACTGCCACCGCTGCCAGCTTCGCCGCGTTCGGTCTGGCGGAAGAAACCTGGTCGAGCGGTCGTGGCCCGGCCTCGAATAATGGCCTGTGCGCCTACACGCCGTCGCGCGGGGTGATTTCGGTGCGCGGCAATTGGCCGTTGACCCCGACCATGGACGTTGTTGTGCCGTACGCGCGCACCATGGCTGACTTGCTCGAAGTGCTCGACATCGTCGTCGCCGAAGACCAGGACACCCGTGGCGACCTGTGGCGCCTGCAACCGTGGGTGCCGATCCCGAGCGTCAGCTCCGTGCGCCCTGCGGCTTATGCTGATCTGGCCGCCGACGCGAAAGCGCTGGCCGGCAAACGATTCGCCGTGCCACGCATGTTCATCAATGCCGATCCTGAGGCTGGCACCAGCGAAGCACCGGGCATCGGTGGCCCGACCGGCCAGCGCATCAACACCCGCGAATCGGTGATTGATCTGTGGAAACAGGCACGTCTGGCACTCGAAGCGGCCGGCGCTGAAGTGATCGAAACTGACTTCCCGCTAGTCTCCAACTGCGAAGGCGATCGTCCTGGCGCGCCGACCGTGTTCACCCGTGGTCTGGTCTCGAAAGAGTTTCTTCACCATGAACTGTGGGACCTCACCGCTTGGGCGTTCGATGATTTCCTGCAAGCCAACGGCGATCCGAAGCTCAATCGTCTGGTCGACGTCGATGGGCTGAAGATTTTCCCGCACGAGCCGGGCACCCTGCCCAACCGTGAGGGCGATCTGGTCGCCGGCATGGACGAATACGTGCGCATGGCTGAACGCGGGATCACGCCGTGGAATGAAATCAGCACCGTGCCCGATGGCTTGCGTGGGCTAGAAGAGACGCGTCGCATCGATCTGGAAGAGTGGATGGATAAGCTCGGCCTCGACGCCGTGCTGTTCCCGACGGTGGCCGATGTGGGCCCGGCGGATGCCGACGTTAACCCGGCATCGGCGGACATCGCTTGGAGCAACGGCATCTGGGTGGCCAACGGCAACCTTGCGATCCGTCACCTCGGTGTACCGACCGTCACCGTGCCGATGGGCGTGATGGCCGACATCGGCATGCCGGTCGGCCTGACCTTCGCCGGTCGCGCTTACGACGATTCGAGCCTGCTGCGCCTGGCCGCTGCATTCGAATCAACCGGCAGCAAACGCCAGATCCCGCCCCGCACCCCGCCACTGTCGTAACTATTAATATCTGAAATGCAATTTAACCTGTGGGAGCTAGCCTGCTGGCGATGAGGGAGGAACATTCAACATCATTGTTGAATGAACTGACGCTATCGCCAGCAGGCTAGCTCCCACAGGGTTTGTGTTGTGTCATCAAGTCAGCACATTGGCTCAATCGCCTGCTCTGAAGTCCCGCGATCATCGGTGCCACTTCAATTGCTGCTGGCCTCCGACCATGATCGATCGCGCTCCCTCGCGTCTCACCCTGTTTGCGCTGCTCTGCGGTCTGAGCGGAACTGCCTCAGCCAGCGATTTTTTCGACGACGCGAAAACCGAAATCCTTCTGCGCAATTTCTACCTGAGCAACGACTACCGATCCCCCTCGCCCAGCGGTAAAAACTATAAACAGGAATGGGCTCAAGGGTTTATCGGTACCTTCTCATCAGGTTTCACTGAAGGAACACTTGGCTTCGGCATCGACGCCCACGCCTTTTCCGGGTTCAAACTCGATGGCGGCAGGGGTCATTCCGGCACAGGTTTGCTCCCGGTAGACAGTGACGGCCGCAGCGAAAACAACTACTCCAGCGCCGGCGGTGCACTCAAGCTGAAAACCTCGCGCACCACTCTGGCGTTCGGCGAAATGACCGTAGAAACGCCGGTCTTCGACACCTCCGACAAACGCCTGCAACCGGAGTACGCCACGGGTTTGCTGCTCAACAGCCGAGAGATCGACAACCTGAATGTGGTCGCCGGTCATTTCACCGCGTTCAAGAATCAGGACAGCTCATCGGGCAAAGGCGATTTTTACGGCTACGGCGCCAATACCGAAGCCGGCGGCATCAGTTTTATCGGCGCCGATCTGTTCGCTGAGAGCCCACTCGGCGCCGCACTCTACGCGTCTGACCTGAGCGACACCTGGCGCCAGTACTACGGCAATCTGCACTTCAAGCAATCCGGCCTGCTGCTCGACGCCAACCTCTACCACACCCGCGATACCGGCCAGGCGCTGGCCGGCGCGATCGACAACACTGCGTTCAGCCTGTCCGGCAAATACGCCTTCGGCCCGCACGCGGTGATGCTCGGCTGGCAGCGAGTCAATGGCGACACGCCGTTCGATTTTGTCGGCGGTGACTCGATCTACCTCGCCAACTCGATCAAATACGCCGACTTCAACGGCGCCCACGAACGCTCCTGGCAAGCACGCTACGACCTCGACCTCGGCGCCTTCGGCATCCCCGGCCTGACCTTGATGACCCGCTACGTCACCGGCGACCACATCGACGGCACCCACGCCCCGGTTGGCGGCGCGTATCAACTGCAGCAAGGCGATGGCGGCAAACACTGGGAGCGCGACATCGACATGAAATACATCGTCCAGTCCGGCGCGGCAAAAGACCTCTCAGTACAACTCTCCCACGTCTCCCACCGCGCCAACGAAGCCCAGGCCGGCGACGACATCGACCGACTCTACCTCGTCATCCAATACCCGCTCGCCTTCTGACAGAACAAATCACCCTGCCCGAAACACAATCAAAACTGTGGGAGCGGGCTTGCTCGCGAAAGCGGCGCATCAGTCGCCCGCAATGTTGACTGACCCACCGCTTTCGCGAGCAAGCCCGCTCCCACATGGGTTTGGGTATCAATGAAAAAATGCCAGACAACACAGACATTGTGGGAGCTGGCTTGCTAGCGATGAGGCCAGGACAGGCACAGCAGTTTTGACCGACCTTACGTTATCGCAGCAAATAAAATGATAGGTTCCACGACATCGAACATCTCCAGGGGAACCCGATCATGGAAACAATAAGAAAATCTATCTCCATCACTCACCAGCAAGATCACAGGATCAACGAGCGAATAGCCGCGTGCCATTACGATGGGGAAAAGCGCAGCCTTGAGCTTGAAACCATCCGTGCCGCCCTTCGCGAAGGTGAATCCAGCGGCAATCCTCGCCTTTTCGACCTTAAGGCGTTCAAACAAAGAATGTTGATCGTACAAGACTGACTATCGCGCACACCGCTCGCAGCCACGAACATCAAAAGATCGCAGCCTTCGGCAGCTCCTACAAAAATTGGCGGAAGGCAGCCGGAGTCGAACCTGCCCGGGAACGGATGCCGTCCCCAACCGGGTTTGAAGCCCGGCCGCGCCACCGGGCGCGATTGCCTTCCTTGAACTCAGTGCGCGCTGGTGTTGGCCAGTGCGTTGTCGTAGCGGATTTGCCGTGCTTCGCCGCTGCGCCGGGTCAGGCCGAGGCGGTCGAAGTATTCGAGGAACTGAATACAGCGTTTGCGTCCCAAGCCTAGCGCATCGCGGAAGGTTGTCACCTGGATCTGCGGATTTTCCTTGGCCAGTTGCAGGAGGATCGCCGCCATCCTGCGCAGTTGGCTGTCGCTGAGGAACAGGTCGCGCACCACTTGATGCATCAACCCCAGCCGCGCCAGTTTGCGCAACAGCAAACGCACCACGGCGTCATCCTCACCAAGCATTTTCGCCACGTCGCGCAGCCACGGCGGATCGAAGCCGCCGTTTTCAAACAGCGGTTGCAGTCGCTGCCAGAGGATTTCGTCTTCGGCATTCAGACGCACCTGGTGATCAGGCAGATGCAGCCACGGGCCGCTGGCGGTGATCGCGCCGGCGTCGCGCAATTCGTCGAGCAAACTGGCAAACGTCGAACGTTCCAGCGGCAGCGCACTGAAGCGTCTCAGGCGATCACGATCCGGGCCCATCTGATCGGGCTCCAGTTCATGAAACTTCGCCAATTGCTCCAGCAGGGTGAATTTCAGTTGCCCCCAGCGCTGGACGTTGAACAGCACCGGGCCTTGGCGCGTCTCGATCAGGCGCACATTCTCAGGCAAAGACCAGCTTGCGCGCGGACGATTGAATTGGCGTTCCAGCCGTTGCGGGCCGAGGCCGCCGGCGCTGTGATCAAGCAACGCTGACAACACCTGCTCAAAACTCTCGCTGGCAGCCAACGCCTGCAACTGCGCCAAACGCTCAGGACTGCGGCGCTGTCGGGCCGGGGCAAACGGATCCAGCACACGCCCACCGCCGAGGGTGCGCTGGGCGCTGGAGTCGCGCAGGATCAGCCGATCACCCTTCACCGCATGCACCGGCGCGTTGATCAGCAGTTGCGCGAACATCCGCTCACCAGCACTCAGCCGCGATCCTTCAAGCAGCGCCACCCGCGCGATCACGTCCTGCGTGCCGAGATGCACATGCACCGGATGAAAATGCTCGAAAGTCCGTTCGCCCGGCAGTAATTGAAATTCGATATCCACGCGCTGAGTCGGGGCGTGCAGCCAATCGCTCAGCAGCCATTGCCCGCGATGGATCTGCGCCAATTCCAGGCGTTCGCCGCTCAGATTCAGTGCCACCCGTTGCCCGGCGAAGGCTTGCTCAGCAGCCTGATTCTGCGCGTGCAATCCGCGCACCTTCACCGATCTCCCGGACGGCCCGAGCGTGAGTTTATCGCCCACCGAGACCTCGCCCGACAGCGCCGTACCCGTTACCACAATCCCCGCACCGGCGACGCTGAACGCCCGATCAATGGCCAATCGAAAACCACCCGCACGACTGCGTTCCAGCACTTCACGTTGCGTTTGCAGCAACAGTTCGCGCAGTTCATCAACGCCCTGCCCGCTCACGCTCGAGACAATCACAACCGGCGCCTCGGCAAACGGCCCGGCCTCCAGCAGATCGAGCACCTGACGCTGCACTTCTTCCACCCTGCCCGCCTCTACCCGGTCGCACTTGGTGATCGCCACCAACGCGCGCGGAATGCCGAGCAGTTCGACGATCGCCAGATGTTCACGGGTTTGCGGCATCACGCCGTCATCCGCCGCGACCACCAACAACACCCGATCAATGCCTTGCGCCCCGGCGAGCATGTTATGGGTGAATTTTTCGTGCCCCGGCACATCGATAAATCCAGTCAGGCCCGCGCCCGGTTCGAGTTCGGCATACAGATAACCAAGGTCAATGGTCATCCCGCGTTCGCGCTCTTGTGGACGCCGATCACCGCTTTGTCCGGTCAGCGCTTGCAGCAGCGATGTCTTGCCGTGGTCGATATGCCCCGCTGTGCCGACAATCACTGCTCAACCTGCAACTGCGACAATTGCGCCAGCCACGCCGGTTCATCGTCGAGTTGGCGCAGATCCAGCCACAGCGCATCGTCGTCGATACGTCCGAGCACAGGGATCGGCAACGCGCGCAGTGCTGCTTCAAGATTCAACAAGCAACGTCCGCGCAATCGCTTGGAAACGTGCGGGCGAAGACACAGCGCCGCACTCGGCAAACGCGCCACCGGTTGGCTGCCGCTGCCAATCATGCCCAAGGCCTCAACCGCACTGACCTGCCAACCCTCGCCCATCACTCCAGCCAATGCCGGTTGCAAGCGCGAGGCCTGCGCAAAGATGTCCGCCTGCGGTCGAGTCAGCAGTCGCAGACTCGGCAGACGCTCGGCCAGTCGATCCGGATCGCGATACAAACCCAGCACCGCTTCCAACGCGGCCAAGGTCAACTTGTCGACACGCAACGCGCGTTTCAGCGGGTTCTTCTTGATCTTCGCAATCAGTTCTTTGCGCCCGACGATCAATCCGGCCTGCGGCCCACCGAGCAACTTGTCGCCGCTGAAGGTGACGATGTCCGCGCCATCGAGCAGCGCCTGACGCACCGTCGGCTCGGCCGGCAAACCCCAGCGCGTCAGATCAAGCAAACTGCCGCTGCCCAGATCCTCCAGCAACGGCAAAGCATGCCGATGCGCCAACTCGGCCAGCTCAGCGGTGGGCACTCGCGCGGTAAAGCCTTCGATGCTGTAGTTGCTCGCATGCACGCGCATGATCAAACCGCTGCGTGGGCTGATCGCCGCTTCGTAATCGCGAGCATGGGTACGATTGGTCGTGCCGACTTCGTGCAGACGCACGCCGGCGCGGGCCATGATGTCGGGGATGCGAAAGGCGCCGCCGATCTCGATCAGCTCACCGCGCGAGATGATGCCTTCCTTGCGCGCGCCCAGGCTGTTGAGCGTCAGCAGCACCGCCGCCGCATTGTTATTGACCACGGTGACGGCTTCGGCGCCGGTCAGTTCGCGGATCAGGCCTTCGATCAAATCATCGCGATCACCGCGTTTGCCGCTGGCCAGATCGAACTCAAGATTGAGCGGATAACGCGCGGCCATTTGCACGGCTTCGATGGCTTCGTCCGGTAACAAGGCGCGGCCGAGGTTGGTGTGCAACACGGTGCCAGTGAGGTTGAACACCCGGCGCACGTTACTGCGTTGTTGCTGCGCCAAGCGTTCGCCGACGCGACCGGCGAGCACTTCGGGGCTGATTTCAACCGCCGACAATTGCCCGCTCAACACGCCGGGACGCAGTTCATCAAGCAGTTGGCGCAAGCTTGCCAACAACGATTCTCGCCCATGACGCTCGGCCAAAGGAGCGCAAGCCGGGTGACGCAACAAACCATCAATGGAAGGTAACCGCAGGGACATCAGCCACTCCAAAACCAATAGACTGTCTGGCATGTCCTGACGCTAAACGTCTAGCTGGAGCACACCGGTGACCACTGTGGGAGGGGCGGTGCGACGATTCGACTTGCTCGCGAATGCGGTAAGTCAGCCGATGATGATGTGACTGAAATGGCCTCTTCGGGAGCAAGCCCCCTCCCACAGGTTGCTTCAGGAGTGTAGACCCTGCTGTCATTCGTCTCCCGGTGCCAGCAACAGATTCGGCGCCAGACGCTGATAACCGTCCTGCGCCAGTCGCATGTCCAGCAACAAACTGGAGAGATCCGCCGACAGCGCCTCCGCATCGGCATCGTTTTCCAGATAAACCAGTTTCAGATAACTGTTACACCCCGGACAGACCTCAGCCCGCAACGGCGCCTGATTCGCCGCGTGGCGATCATCCTCAAGGCTGAAATAATCGAGGCCCTTACTTGATTCGCAATACACGCACTTGACCCGCACCACATGCCATTCGCAGGCACACAGCGAGCAGACCAGATAGCGCAAACCGTTGTGCTTGCCACGATGACGGATCACCCCCGCCATCGCCGGCGAACCACAAGCCGGGCACTGGCTGAGGCTATCGCCGGGTTTCAATTTCAGATCCGGCGCAGTGAGCAGCCAATGGCTCCACGCCGCTTGCAGCGCCGCCCCGAGAAACGGCACCAATTGCGCCGGCACCATCGAATACTGGCCGCTGACCAGCGCCACCGCCCACGCGCGCAACTGGCCGGAACTGGCGCCGCGCAAAGTGTCGACCGCCTCGACAACAGCTGGCTGCTCACCCGGCTGATAACGTTGCAACAAAGCCTCGAGATAAGCCTGCCAGCCCTCCTCGCGCACCAACGTATCCGCCGCGAACGGCGGCAAACCATGCTGCTGACACGCCTCGATCCGTTGCTGATCAAACGGCGCTGTCAGCGGTGGATCGTCGAACACCTGTTGCTGAACCCGGCATAAACCGGCGATCAGGCGCAGATACTCGGCCAACGGATGCCCCTCGGCCAACTGCTCGAGGCGATCAGCGCGCAGGGAAAACAGATTGTGCGGCGGCAGGTGCAGAAACGGCGGCGAACTGGCCGCCGCTTCAATTTCCCCAGGTTCAAGAATGGTTGGCAAAAGTCAGCCCTTTTTGGTGATCGGTCGCTCCGGCACGTCCGATTGACGCTCGTCGCGGGTGATGTCGCGATACCACAGTTCATGGTGTTTCTTCGCCCAGGCGCGGCTGACCCAGCCGTGCATCATCGCGTCCACCGAACCCTTGATCCACAGCCCGGCGTAGATGTGAATGATGATGCTCAGCACCAGCACGAACCCGGCGAGCGCGTGCAGAAGCATCGCCCAGCGGATCACGGTGATGCCGAAAAACGCACTGAAGTACGCGCGCCAGATCACCAGCCCGGTGAACAGCAACCCGAGCATGCACAGCAGTAAAGTCCAGAACAGCAGCTTCTGCCCGGCGTTGTATTTGCCCACCGGCGGTACACTTTCTTCATCGTTGACCAGCACCCGATCAATGCGGCGCATCCACTTCCAGTCGTTGTCGATAAAGAAGTTCGCGCGCCAGAAACGGAACACCAGACCGAGGAACAACACGAACATCGCCACACCCATAAACGGATGCAAAATCCGCGTCCACGGCCCACCGCCAAACAGGTTGCTCAGCCAGAACAGCGACGGATGAAACAACGCCAGCCCGGACAGTCCGGCCATGAAAAACAGGATCGCCACCAGCCAGTGATTGGTGCGCTGGTTGGCGGTGTAACGCAGGATCGTCTTGTTGCTCATGGCCGCTCCTCCCCGCGTGGATCGAAGGTGTGCACAGCCGGATCGACGACGTGCACCGAAGTGTCGGGCGGCGTTGGATGTTCATCTTCTTCGACCCGGTTCGGGCCGATGCGCACGTAATGGAAGAACCCGGCCAACACCGCCGCGCCCATGGCCAGCAGGCCCAGAGGTTTGCTGATGCCTTTCCACAGGCCCACCAACGGACTGATTGCCGGATCCTGCGGCAGGTTGGCGTAGATCGTTGGCGTGTCGGCGTGATGCAACACGTACATGACATGCGTACCGCCAACGCCTGCCGGGTCATACAAACCGGCGTTTTCGAAGCCACGGCTTTTCAGGTCAACGATGCGTTCGGCAGCGTGCTCCTTCATGTCTTCTTTGGTGCCGAAGACGATGGCGCCGGTCGGACAGGTTTTTACGCAGGCCGGCTCCAGCCCGACTGCGACCCGATCCGAACACAAAGTGCATTTGTAGGCCTTGTGATCCTTCTGCGAAATGCGCGGGATGTTGAACGGGCAACCGGTGATGCAATAACCGCAACCGATGCAGTGATCCTGATCGAAATCGACGATGCCGTTAGCGTGCTTGATGATCGCGCCGGGGCTCGGGCACGCCGCCAGGCAACCGGGTTCGGCGCAGTGCATGCAGCCGTCCTTGCGGATCAGCCATTCAAGGTTGCCGGCGTCGGTTTCGTGCTCGGTGAAGCGCATCAACGTCCAGGTTTCCGCGCTCAGGTCTTGCGGGTTGTCGTAGGTGCCGTGGTTGTGGCCGACCTCGTCGCGCAGCTCGTTCCATTCCGAGCAGGCAACCTGGCAGGCCTTGCAGCCGATGCACTTGGTGGTGTCGATCAGCTTCGCCACCGCTTCCTGATTCCTCACCGACGGCGGCACCGTCGTGGTGGCCGAGCGGGCAATAATGTCTTGGCTGGCCATTTAAAGATTCTCCATCAGAGCTTCTCCACGTTGACCAGGAATGACTTGGATTCCGGGGTCTGTGTGTTGCCATCGCCGAGGAACGGCACCAGGGTGTTGGTCAGGTAACCGTGACGCGTCAGGCCGGTGAAACCCCAGTGCAGCGGGATGCCGATCTGATGCACGACCTGGCCGTTGACCTGCAACGGCCGGATCCTTTTCGTCACCACTGCCACCGCTTCGATAAAGCCGCGTTTGCAACTGACCCGCACGCGATCGCCGGCAGCGATGCCCTTCTCTTTCGCCAACACTTCGCCGATTTCCACGAACTGTTCAGGTTGAGCAATCGCGTTCAACTTGCAGTGCTTGCTCCAGAAGTGGAAATGCTCGGTCAACCGGTAACTGGTGCCGGCGTACGGGAAGTCCTTGGCCTCGCCGAGGGTTTCCCAGACCGAATCGAAGATCCGCGCCGCCGGGTTGCTGGTGGCTTTCTTGTTTTGCGGATGCAGCGGGTTGATGCCGATTGGCGTTTCGAACGGCTCATAGTGCTCGGGGAATGGTCCTTCATTCATCTTGTCGACGGCGAAGAATCGCGCCACGCCTTCGGGGTTCATGATGAACGGGTTCATCCCGGCTTCTGGTGGCACGTCGGCCTTGTAGTCCGGCACGTCGGTGCCGCCCCAGGCTTTGCCGTTCCACCAGACCAGACGTTTTTTCGGATCCCACGGTTTGCCCGAGACATCTGCCGAAGCGCGGTTGTAGAGAATCCGCCGATTGGCCGGCCACGCCCACGCCCAGCCCAAATGCTGGTGCATGCCGTACGGATCGGCGTTGTCGCGCCGCGCCATCTGGTTGCCGGCCTCAGTCCAGCTACCGGCGAAAATCCAGCAGCCGGACGCGGTGCTGCCGTCATCCTTGAGCAAGCCGAACCCGGCCAGTTGCGAGCCAGCCTTGACCGCCACGCCTGTGGCATCGGTGAAGTCAGCCACGGCGCTGCCGTTGATTTCCTTGGCCAGTTCCTCCGGCGAAGGCTCGTCGGGGATCTTGTACGGCCACGTCAATTTCAACAGCGGATCAGGGAATTTGCCGCCCTCGGCCTGATAGCGCTTGCGCAGGCGCAGGAACAGTTCGGCCATGATGCGAATGTCGGTCTGCGCTTCGCCCGGGCCATCAGCGCCTTTCCAGTGCCATTGCAACCAGCGGCTGCTGTTGACCAGCGAGCCGTCCTCTTCGGCAAAACAGGTGGTCGGCAGGCGAATGACTTCGGTCTGGATCTCCGCGCTTTTCACATCGTTGTACGGCCCGACGTTGTGCCAGAACTCCGACGTCTCGGTGGCCAGCGGATCCATCACCACCAGCCATTTCAATTTCGCCAATGCGCCCATCACGCGGTTTTTGTCCGGCAGCGCGGCGATCGGATTGAAGCCCTGGCAGAAGTAGCCGTTGACCTTGCCCTGGCTCATCAGGTCGAACATTTTCAAGACGTCGTAGTTGGGGATGTCGAGTTTCGGCAAATGGTCGTAGCACCAATTGTTTTCGGCAGTGGCGTTGGCGCCGTACCACGACTTCATCAGGCTGACGTGGAATTTGCTGTAGTTCTGCCAGTAAGACAGTTGCCCCGGGCGCAGCGGAACTTGCGTGCGTTTATGGATGAACTGACCGTAGTCCTGCTCGCTGTCGCTGGCCAATGTCAGATAGCCCGGCAGTGCATTGGAGAGCAAGCCAAGGTCGGTCAGGCCCTGGATGTTGGAGTGCCCGCGCAAGGCGTTGACGCCGCCGCCGGGCATGCCGACGTTGCCCAGCAGCAGTTGCACCATTGCCGCGCTGCGGATGATCTGCGCGCCGATCGAGTGCTGCGTCCAGCCAAGGGCGTAGAGAATCGTCATGGTCTTGCCCGGAATCGAGCAGGTGGCGATTTCGTCCCAGATTTTCTGCATGGCGTCGACCGGCATGCCGCAGATCTGGCTGGCGAGGTCGATGTTGTAGCGGCTGTAATGCACCTTCATCAATTGATAGACGCAGCGCGGGTGTTGCAGCGTCGGATCGACTCTGGCAAAGCCGTCGTCGCCCATCTCGTAGCCCCAGCCAGACTTGTCGGTGTAGCTGCGTTTGGCGACGTCGTAGCCGCTGAAGATGCCGTCTTCGAAGCCATAGCCTTCTTTGACGATGAACGAGACGTCGGTGTAATTGCGCACGTACTCGTGCTGGATTTTGTCCTCGGTCAGCAGGTAATTGATCAGCCCGCCCATGAAGGCGATGTCGGTGCCGGTGCGGATCGGCGCGTAATAGTCGGCCACCGAAGCGGTTCGGGTAAAACGCGGATCAACCACAATCAGCCGCGCAGCGTTGTGCGCTTTGGCCTCGGTCACCCATTTGAAGCCGCACGGATGCGCTTCTGCTGCGTTGCCACCCATCACCAGGATCAGATTCGCGTTGGCGATATCAGTCCAGGTATTGGTCATGGCACCACGGCCGTACGTCGGGGCAAGACTTGCCACCGTCGGGCCGTGTCAGACACGCGCCTGGTTATCAAACCCCAGCATGCCGAGACTGCGAATCACCTTCTGAGTGATGTAACCGGCTTCGTTGGACGCCGCCGACGCCGCAAGAAAACCGGTGCTCAGCCAGCGATTCACCGTTTGCCCATTGGCATTTTGTTCGATGAAGTTGGCGTCGCGGTCGGTCTTCATCAGGTCGACGATGCGATCGAGCGCTTCGTCCCAACTGATCCGCGTCCATTCACTGCTGCCCGGTTTGCGCGTTTGCGGGTAAAGCAACCGGCCGGGGCTGTGAATGAAGTCGAGCAGGCCTGCGCCTTTCGGGCAGAGGGTGCCGCGGTTGACCGGGTGGTCGGCGTCGCCCTCGATGTGGATGATGTTTTGCGCAACGTTCTTCGCAGCATCGCCCTGGCTGTACATGATCAAACCGCAGCCGACCGAGCAATACGGGCAGGTGTTGCGGGTTTCAT
>NZ_JBIVJB010000104.1:0-15127 GCF_044750025.1 Pseudomonas sp. NPDC088885
ATGCGCTCCTTGGTCACCGCGTAACTGTTGGCGGTTCAGTTGCGCAGCATCTGCGCCATCCACAGGTACTGGTCGATGTCGGCGGTGGCTTTGATCGCGAGAGGGGCGTGGCGTTGCAGCAGCCACTTGATCGCTTTGAGCGGTACGCCCGGCGCGGCCCACGGCGAGGCGTAGCCCGGCGAGACCTGGCCGGCGTTGGCGAAACTGGTCTCCATGGCCGCAGCCGGCTGCCGGTCGACCACCACTACTTCGAACCCGGCACGGGCCAGATAGTAAGCACTGGCGGTACCGATGACGCCGCTACCCAAGACCATTACGCGCATTTTTGTATCCCTCATCGCGGCGGGGCCGCGTACGTCTGTTGTTAGAGCAATGATGCGCGCAGTGTAAAAAAGAAATGCCAGTGCTTTTCACTATATAAGCGCCTATATTTGGCGACAATTCTCGGCAAAAACCCTTTTCACGGAGGCGCATCCCCTATGCGTACCAACACTCAGACCAAACGTGAGCTGGACAAGATCGACCGCAACATCTTGCGGATCCTGCAGGCGGACGGGCGGATTTCCTTTACCGAACTGGGCGAAAAGGTCGGGCTCTCGACCACGCCGTGCACCGAGCGCGTGCGGCGTCTGGAGCGCGAAGGGATCATCATGGGCTACAACGCCCGGCTCAATCCGCAGCACTTGAAGGGTAGCTTGCTGGTGTTCGTCGAGATCAGCCTCGACTACAAATCCGGCGACACGTTCGAGGAGTTCCGCCGCGCGGTGCTGAAGTTGCCGCACGTGCTGGAATGCCATTTGGTGTCAGGGGATTTCGACTATCTGGTGAAGGCGCGGATTTCCGAGATGGCCTCGTACCGCAAGCTGCTGGGCGACATTCTGCTGAAGCTGCCGCATGTGCGGGAGTCGAAGAGTTATATCGTGATGGAAGAGGTTAAGGAGAGCTTGAGCCTGCCTATCCCGGATTGAAGATCGGTGGCGCTCCATTCGCGAGCAGGCTCGCTCCCACAGGGGAATGCATTCCAAATGTGGGAGCGAGCCTGCTCGCGAAGGTGTCGACTGGGTTCAGAGTGAACCCGTTAGACCAACACCTGCCGATTCGCCGCCATGTACTCGAATATCTGCTTCTCCACCCGTGGATGAATCAGCTCCACCGGCCGCCGCTCATTCGGGCAAGGCAAAGTCTTGGTCGTGCCAAACAACCGGCAAATCAACGGCCGCTCTTCATACACCGTGCAGCCATTCGGCCCCAGGTGCACGCAGTTCAGCTCTTCCATCGCGGCATCCTGCTCGGCGCGGGTCTTGCGCGGCAGACGGGCCATTTCTTCCGGCGAGGTGGTCACCGGCCCACAGCAATCGTGGCAGCCGGGCACGCACTCGAACAAGGGAATCTGCTGGCGCAAGGTGCGGACTGTCTGGCTGTTGCAGCTCATCGAACGGTAACCAAGGTGAAATAGGCGGCAATTGTGCCGCAAAAGCCGTGATCCAGACACCGCAGGCCGACCAGTGTTGCCCCCGTTCGGGCGTGCGGCTTATGCTCCGTCAAATTTTCTCGACACCCCCGCCTCAGGATGACGCCCATGACCGCCCGCGCCCACACCTCCGCGAGCCAACCTCACGTTGCCTCTTACTACGCCGCCAGCAGCTTGCCGCAGCCGGATCATCCGCTGCTGCAAGGCGACGTGGTGGCCGACGTCTGCGTGGTCGGCGGCGGTTTTTCCGGGTTGAACACGGCGCTGGAACTGGCCGAACGCGGGCTCAGTGTGGTGTTGCTGGAAGCGCACAAGATCGGCTGGGGCGCCAGCGGTCGTAACGGCGGGCAGTTGATTCGCGGCGTCGGCCACGGTCTCGATCAATTCGCCAACGTCGTCGGCAGCGACGGCGTGCGCGAAATGAAACTGATGGGCCTGGAAGCGGTGGAAATCGTCCGCCAGCGCGTCGAGCGTTTTCAGATCGCCTGCGACCTGACCTGGGGCTACTGCGACCTCGCCAACAAACCGTCCGACCTCGAAGGCTTTGCCGAAGACGCCGAAGAGTTGCGCAGCCTCGGCTATCGCTACGAAACCCGTTTGCTGCAAGCCAACGAGATGCACACGGTGGTCGGCTCCAAGCGCTATGTCGGTGGTTTGATCGACATGGGTTCAGGGCATCTGCATCCACTCAACCTGGCGTTGGGCGAAGCAGCGGCGGCGCAGCAATTGGGTGTGAAACTGTTTGAACACTCGACAGTGACCCGTATCGATTACGGCCCGGAAGTCAAAGTCCACACCGCCCAAGGTTCGGTGCGGGCGAAGACGCTGGTGCTCGGTTGCAACGCTTATCTGAATGATCTGAATCCGCAACTCAGCGGCAAGGTTCTGCCCGCCGGCAGCTACATCATTGCCACTGAACCGTTGAGCGAAGAGCAGGCGCACAAACTGCTGCCGCAGAACATGGCGGTCTGTGATCAGCGAGTGGCGCTGGATTACTACCGACTCTCGGCGGATCGTCGCTTGCTGTTCGGCGGTGCCTGCCATTATTCGGGGCGTGATCCGAAAGACATCGCGGCGTATATGCAGCCGAAGATGCTCGAAGTGTTCCCGCAACTGGCGGGCGTGAAGATTGATTATCAGTGGGGCGGGATGATCGGCATCGGCGCCAACCGTCTGCCGCAGATTGGCCGGCTCAATGACCAGCCAAACGTGTATTACGCCCAGGCCTATTCCGGACACGGGGTGAATGCCACGCACCTGGCGGGCAAGTTGTTGGCTGAGGCGATCAGCGGGCAGCACGGCGGTGGCTTTGATCTGTTTGCCAAGGTGCCGCACATCACCTTCCCGGGTGGCAAGCATTTGCGCTCGCCGTTGTTGGCGTTGGGGATGTTGTGGCATCGCCTCAAAGAGTTGGTCTGATGGTTTTGCGGGGTGCTTGATCGTTCCCACGCTCTGCGTGGGAATGCATCCAGTGACGCTCTGCGTCACAGCGGACGCAGAGCGTCCGGGGCGGCGTTCCCACGCAGAGCGTGGGAACGATCGGTGTCGTTCAGATCCGCCAGAATGGTTTCAACCCCTCCTCCTGCGCCTGCTCACGCGTCAACCCGATGTCCTTGAGCTGGTCCGCCGTCAACGCCAGCAACGCCCTGCGCGTGTGCAGGCGATGCCACATCAGACCCCAGCGGCTCAGGCCGGACGGTGCGTTACGCATGATCTCATTGCGCGCACGATCCTTCTGCCCTGCCTCCAGTTCCTGACTGTGTAACGTCAGCCGCACATCGCTCAAGCCGTTCATTTTTGTCGCTCCTGTTTACTTGGGTAGCCAGAGATTCCATGATGCGCGGGCGGGCAAAACCATTACAGATTCAAAGCGACTGTATTAACTCCATACAGATTTACCGCTTTGCAGACTGAATTGACGATTTTTCTCGCATCTGTACTGGTCTTCCGAATCACCTGCACCGAGGCAGCGCCATGACCCTCTACGTAAACCTCGCCGAATTGCTCGGCACGCGCATCGAACAAGGCTTCTATCGCCCCGGCGACCGCTTGCCGTCGGTGCGCGCCTTGAGCGTTGAGCACGGGGTCAGCCTGAGCACGGTGCAGCAGGCCTATCGCATGCTCGAAGACAGCGGACTGGCCACGCCGAAGCCCAAGTCTGGCTACTTTGTGCCGGTCGGTCGCGAGTTGCCGGAGCTGCCTGCCGTGGGCCGTCCGGCGCAGCGGCCAGTGGAAATTTCGCAGTGGGATCAGGTGCTGGAATTGATTCGCGCGGTACCGCGCAAGGACGTCGTGCAACTCGGTCGCGGCATGCCCGACATCAGCACGCCAACGATGAAACCGTTGTTGCGCGGCCTCGCCCGGATCAGCCGTCGCCAAGACATGCCCGGTCTGTATTACGACAACATCCACGGCACCCTCGAACTGCGTGAACAGATCGCCCGGTTAATGCTCGATTCCGGCTGCCAGTTGAGCGCCAGCGATCTGGTCGTGACCACCGGTTGCCACGAAGCTTTGTCCACCAGCATTCACGCGATCTGCGAGCCGGGCGACATCGTCGCGGTGGATTCGCCAAGCTTCCACGGCGCCATGCAGACCCTCAAAGGTCTGGGCATGAAAGCCTTGGAAATCCCCACCGACCCACTCACCGGCATCAGCCTCGAAGCGCTGGAACTGGCGCTCGAACAATGGCCGATCAAAGCCATTCAGCTCACCCCGAACTGCAACAACCCGCTCGGCTACATCATGCCGGAGTCGCGCAAACGCGCGCTGCTCACCCTCGCCCAACGCTTTGACGTGGCGATCATCGAAGACGACGTCTATGGCGAACTGGCCTACACCTACCCGCGTCCGCGCACGATCAAATCCTTCGACGAAGACGGTCGCGTGCTGCTCTGCAGTTCGTTTTCCAAGACGCTGGCGCCGGGGCTGCGCATCGGTTGGGTCGCGCCGGGGCGATACCTCGAGCGCGTGCTGCACATGAAATACATCAGCACCGGATCGACCGCGCCACAGCCGCAGATCGCCATCGCCGAATTTCTCAAATCCGGCCATTTCGAACCGCATTTGCGGCGGATGCGCACGCAATACCAGCGCAATCGCGACGTGATGATCGATTGGGTGACGCGCTATTTCCCCGCCGGCACTCGCGCCAGCCGTCCACAGGGCAGCTTCATGTTGTGGGTGGAATTGCCGGAAGGTTTCGACACGCTAAAACTGAATCGTGCGCTGCTTGATCAAGGCGTACAGATTGCTGTTGGCAGCATCTTTTCCGCCTCGGGCAAGTACCGTAATTGCCTGCGTATGAACTACGCGGCCAAGCCGACAGCGCTGATTGAAGAGGCGGTGCGCAAGGTCGGTGCGGCGGCGATCAAACTGCTTGCCGAGTCCGAGCTCAGTCCAGTCTGAACACGCCTTCGCCGTCCAGTCGGGTCAGATCCGCGACCCGGCTGGCCTCGTTGCTGATTTGCCCCTCAACCTCGAACTCGACATCCATCCGCTTGCCGCTTGCCAACAGCGGCAGAAGGCGTTCGCCGGGGCGCAACACGTCGCTCTCCCCCGCCGCTTTCTGTGTGGCGACACCGTCGACTCGCACCGCCATCACTTTGAGCCGCAACGTGCCAATGCCGAAGCGATAACGCTCGGCGTCAGCCCCCGGCGCATCGAAGCGCAATGTCAGCGGTGACGCCTGCTCGCAGACAACCTGCACTTGCACCCGGCGACTGCCAAAACTCAGTTCATTGGCACCGGCACTTTGCTGCAACAACGCGCCCCGGTCGGTCAGGCCAAAATCAAACGCAGGCGGACTGACTCGCACCTCGCATGCTTGGCCCTGCGCCCACGCCGCCGTGCAGCACAGCCAGAGCATTGCCACGCTCGAAACGTTGAAAACAGTCATCGGATAATTCCTCATCACTCGTCACTGCAACGCGCGGACGCAGATTCGTAAAGCTCATCGGGATCGGCTTCTTCAGCCAGTTCGAAGGTCAGATGACAGCGCGAGCCATCGGCCTTTTGCACATGCAGCGCAGCGTCCGCCTGAATGTCGGAAAGAAAAATCCGTCCGTCATCGAGCACGCTGGTGACGTAGCGGCCCTGCTCATCAAACACGCCAAAACCCTTGCCGACGACTTGATCATCGGCCGTGTGTGCGTGCAGCAAGACGCGCCGGGACGTGACCATGAGAAACTCCAGCCGCTGCACCGAACCGCGCGCCGCTGCGATCTCGCGGTAGCCGTTGAGCACGTCGACATTGCGCGCCAGGCTCGCGGTGTCGATCTCCACCCGCGTGTTGCGATAGGCCGGCACGCTGGCTACCACCGCGCGCCCGGCAGCGTCCGTCCACACCGGCCCGTAAGGCGTGCGCAACTTGACCCCGGCGGCATCCCCGGCCTTGAGCAGGGCAAAGGTCTCGCGCACGGTGTAGGGCGATAAGGTCAGGCCTTCGCTGTGCAACGCGACGCCGCCGCGCGCGCCGAAGTCGTAACCGGTCGAACCGGAGCCGCGCTGCGAATAACCCAGATCAACCTGGGTGTAACGCGGCAGCAGGTTGAGCCGGCCACTGACATCCGCCTCGCCGTTTTCCGGGCGCTCGACCGTGGCGCTGTAGGCCACGGCGTCGTTGATCTGCTGATTCAGACGCAAGCCGCTGCGGGTGCCGCTGAGGTCGTCCTTGCGGACAAAACTGCTCAGCGCGCCGCTGCGACCCATCGGCACGCTGACCGTCAGATAGGTCGCAAAACCACGGCTGTCATGCGCCGAACCGCCCATGTCACGCTCAAGACTCAACGACACGCTGGTGCGCTGAAACATCCGTGACCACGAGGCGCTGAGGCGCGAACTGGTGTCGTCTTCAAAATCGGTGAAGCGTGAAAATCCACCGGAAAATGATCCCAGCAATAGGCTCGCGCCGCTGAGTCCAAGGGTCATCTGGTTGCGAATGCGTTGATCCGGTTGATCGGTGTCGCGATTCCACGTGGTATCGGACAACGTGCGAAAACCCTGCACCTGTTGGGTGACCGACAGGTTCGCCGAAACGCGCTCGGTCAGCGCCGTGCTCAGGCTGAACTGGAACTGCGCGCCCAACTTATCTTCACGACGGGCGCGGGACACCACCTGTCGTAGTCCCAGCGCTGTGCGCGGCAACAACGGAATTTGCAGCGCCATCCCGGCCGATTGATAGTCACTGCCGAGCATCGCGCCCGCCGTCAGTTGCTCGCCGGCGGCCAAACGCCAATCCTTGCTCGCCGCGACGAAATCAGGCGCGTCGCGATCATCGCGGGCATAGCGACGAACACGTCCCGCCGTCACCGCGAAACCCGGCTGGCGGCCCGGCGCCAAACCACCAAGGCTGTCGCCGGGAACGATAAAACTGCGTTGCTGGCCATCCTCTTCGTACACGGTGACTTCCAGATCCAGGCTCTGGCTGAGCAGCGGCAACCCCACCAGCGAAAACGGCCCCGGCGGCACCAGCGTGGTGTAGATCAGCGCGCCGTTCTGCCGAACCTCGACCCGGGCAGCGGAATAAGCGATGCCCTCGACGTGGGCGCCTTCACTGTCCGCTTCCAGCTCCCCCAACGCGGCTTCAGGCTGCAATTGCACACCGGTGAAAGCCTCGCCGGCAAACAATGGCGAGGCCATGTTGAGCTGACCGAGTTGCAGGTTGGTTTGCAGCGACTCGAAGGTGCGCGAAGCGTAGGCATACAGATGCTCGGTCTGGCTGCTGCCCTCGAACGCCGCGTAAGACTGACGGCTGCGCAGCGCCCAGTCGTTGATGTTCAAACCCAGCTCGGTGTTGAGGCTGCGGTAGTGTGTGGTCTGGCCAACGTACTCGTTACCCAGCACCAGCGCGTCGTAGTTGAACAGCGCGGCGCTACCACCGTGCGCGTAGTTGCGACGCGCCGCAGCCGTCGGCGCCACGAGCCCGGTGGGCAGCAGCAGTTCGATCTGTTCCTTGCCCGGATCAAGCCGCGCGATCACGCCGTCGAAGCTGTCGACGAAGCGTTTGCACTCCAGGCTCGGCAACGCCTCTACGCGCATGTTTGCCTGTTCGAGCAACGTCTCGGTGGTGCACAACTCGCCCTGCTCGTCGAACGTCGCCAGCACTCGTCCTTTCGGCACACCGTTGACGCTGAGCAGCAGCGAATGCGTGCCCTGCTGAAAGCGCGGCGCGTCCTGAAAGTATTCCGCCAGTTGCAGATCGAGCCCACGGGCGCGCAAGACGTTCGGGTCGAAGGTGACCGATTCGGCCAAGCTGTTCGCCGACGACAACAGGCTGAGCAGCGCAAGGCTGTGACGGTAATTCATTCACCGGCCACCAGCGGCGCATCGAAATTGCCGGCAGCGAAACCGTACATCGTCGCCGGGTACAGACGCACTTGAGTCGCCGTCGCGGGCAGCGGCGATGCGGACGTCAGACGCAGTTTTTCGCCGGGCAAAATGTAGCTGCGGCCCAGATCCACCGGGGCCTCGCCGGGCAGCAGATTGACGGTATTGGCCAGCCGCACCACGTAAGGGCTGGGATTGCTGACCTGCAGTTGGGTGTCCTGCACTGACCACTTCAGCAGCGTCCACGGCTGGCGTTCGATGGGCAGGTTTTTCGGGCGCAGAATCGCGGGAATGTTCTGCTTTACGGTCAGGCTGACCCGCGCGTTGCTGCCCTTTTCCAGCGGCTGAATGCCTTCGAAAATCACCCGTTTCAGGCGCTCGGTTTGCAGCGGCTCAGCGCTGCGCAGAATGAATCGCACCAGTTGCGTGCCACCGCTTTCCACCCGAGCTACTGGCGGGGTCAGCAGCAACAGCAGCTCGGTGTCTTCAGGAACATTTTCAATGCGGGTGTGCAACAGCGCCGGGTTGGGTTCGGTGTTGGTGACGTTGATACTGGCCTCGCCGGCGGACTCTTCGAGAATCAGGATCGGGGTTTGCGGCACCATACCGGCGGCGTCCGCCACGGATGTTGCGCTGGATAGAAGCAGCGCCGCCAACAGGGCGGTGGTTGAAAAACGTTGAATCGCAGGCATGACTATTCCCTGGCACCTCGTCGCGACAATGCCGACGAGAGGGCCATCCTTGAAAACGCATTCGTGGAAAGGTGCACCCGAGGCGCAGATAACGACGCACCGCAAGAACTGCGGTGCGTGTTCGTTCAAAAATCGAAGGTGTTCACGGCACGCTTGATCTCAGAGGTAAACCAGTTCAAACGTCGCGGAACCGTCGAGGGTGATGTCAGAGCCGGTGGGCAGCGCACTGGCAGCGCGGACAACCGGCACCAGTGTCATTGGCAGGGTGTGCTTTATCCCGTTGATTGGGCCTTCAGCCACGCTGCGCCCCCAGGAATAATGAATGTAACCTCCGTCAGAGGCATTTTTGGCAACCAGTGTTGATGACGGCTCCACCCAGCTCGGACCTCCGATGCCGCCGCCCTGCTGATACATGAGCGACATCGCCGAGGCGTCCACCGTCGGCGTTCCGTGGCGCAGACCATAACCACCAATCTTGACACCGCTGGCAGCGCCCATCCCGTAGATGTACATCTTCTCTGCACGACCGTCGATGGTGATGCCATCCAGTTGCGTCGACGCCTGATTGTCATGCACCCTCACCGCCACCGGCACCCGGCCGTTGCAGTTCATGCTCAACGTAATGTTTTTCAATCCCAGCTCTGTTTGTACATCGGCGTTCAGATCCGCCGCCGAAATCTTGCCCAGATCGACAACGCTGCCGCCGGCAAAACTTGGCGTGCACGCCGTAGGAATAATCGTGCCGCTAACCGTGAGGCTGGCACTTTCTGCGAGGGCAAGAGCAGGCAACAACGAAGCCACCACCGTGGCGCTGATGAAAAGCTTTTTCATGAGAAATTCTCGTTCCGTAAGAATTAAAAGGACGACAGCAAGTAGCGCTTTGTCTGGCGTGAAATAGCGAAATTTCCTGCCTGACAACGCCCGGCCATTATTGCGATTTGCCCCCACTTCCGATGTAAGACGAAGTTACAAAGCACCCAAAGAAAATTCGCCTGAGGCCGTAGCTGACAGGAGTAGGAGAAATGCCCTACTTCAAAAATTCTCTTTTCCTGCCCGTCGGCCATTGCCTACACAGCGCTCAAACCGGGCGGTTCCCCACGGCAGATTTTTCCTGAATCAAACGCCGCCGATGACGGTCATAACCCGTGCCATACTCCGATCCCTACTCACACGCGGAATGATCCGACTTGCGATCCAGCCCTCTCCTGCTTCTGATCTTCGTGTTGTCGCTCGCCGGCTGCGCCAGTGTCGATGTGCAACGCGAGCCCAGCCAGGCCTTGCCGGCCAGCAGTTCGGCGTTTGGCCGTTCGATTCAGGCTCAGGCCGCGCCGTATGAAGGCCGCTCCGGCTTCCGCCTGCTGTCCAACAGCACCGAATCCTTCACTGCCCGCGCCGAGCTGATCCGCCACGCGCAGGTCAGCCTCGATTTGCAGTACTACATCGTCCATGACGGCGTCAGCACACGAATGCTCGTCGAGGAACTGCTCAAGGCCGCCGACCGTGGCGTGCGCGTACGCATCCTGCTCGACGACACCACCAGCGACGGTCTCGACCAGATCATCGCCACGCTGGCGGCGCATCCGCAGATCCAGATTCGTCTGTTCAATCCGCTGCACCTAGGCCGCAGTACCGGCGTGACCCGCGCGGCCGGGCGCCTGTTCAACCTGTCGCTGCAGCACCGGCGCATGCATAACAAATTGTGGCTGGCGGACAACAGCGCGGCCATCGTCGGCGGGCGCAATCTGGGCGACGAGTATTTCGATGCCGAGCCGAACCTGAATTTCACCGACATCGACATGCTCAGCATGGGGCCGGTGGCCGAGCAGCTCGGGCACAGTTTCGATCAGTACTGGAACAGCGCGCTGAGCAAGCCGATCGATGAATTTCTCTCCAGCAAACCGTCCGCCAAGGACTTGCAGAACACCCGCACGCGCCTGGAAGAATCGCTGGAAGAAACCCGCCAACAGAATCACGCGCTGTATCAGCAGTTGATGACCTTCACCACCGAGCCGCGCATGGACATCTGGCGCAACGAACTGATCTGGGCGTGGAATCAGGCGCTGTGGGACGCGCCGAGCAAGGTACTGGCCAAGGATGAGCCGGATCCGCACTTGCTGCTGACCACGCAACTGGCGCCGGAACTGAAAAACGTCAGCAAAGAGCTGATCATGATTTCGGCTTACTTTGTGCCGGGGCAACCGGGGCTGGTTTATCTGACCGGTCGCGCCGATGCAGGTGTTTCCGTGAGCCTGCTGACCAACTCACTGGAAGCCACCGACGTGCCGGCGGTGCATGGCGGTTATGCGCCGTATCGCAAGGCGCTGCTGGAACACGGTGTGAAACTGTATGAACTGCGCCGCCAGCCTGGGGATAACGATGGCAGCGGCCCGCATGTGTTTTACAGCAAGTCGTTCCGCGGCTCGGACTCGAGTTTGCACAGCAAGGCGATGATTTTTGACCGGCAGAAATCGTTTATCGGCTCGTTCAACTTTGATCCGCGCTCGGTGTTGTGGAATACCGAGGTCGGGGTGTTGGTGGACAGTCCGGAGTTGGCTGAGCATGTGCGTGAGTTGGCGTTACAGGGTATGGCGCCGGCGTTGAGTTATCAGGCGAAATTGCAGGATGGGAACATCGTCTGGGTCACTGAAGACAATGGCCAGATGCATACGCTGACCAAGGAACCGGGGAGCTGGTGGCGACGGTTTAATGCGTGGTTCAGCACCAGCGTCGGCCTGGAACGCATGTTGTAATCAAACAGAGAACTCTGCTCTAGAGGGCTTTTGTGGCGAGGGGATTTATCCCCGTTGGGCTGCGAAGCAGCCCCAAAACCTGCAATCGCGGTGTATCAGATACACCGCGTGCGATGGTTTTACGACTGCTGCGCAGCCGAGCGGGGATAAATCCCCTCGCCACAGGTAATCAGCGCTTCAAACTCCTCGTCACGCAGGTTCGGTCACCGGGCCGAATGCCCCTTGGCGCAACAGCAAAATCACCAACCCAAACGCCCCGATCGCCATCAACAGCGGCAACGCATGACCGTTGATCCATTGGCTCCCTGCACCCGCCGCCAATGGCCCGATCAGACACCCGACGCCCCACAGCTGCGCGATATGCGCATTCGCCCGCACCAGCGCATCGTCGCGATAACGCTCGCCAATCAAGATCAGCGACAGCGTAAACAACCCGCCAGCACTGGCACCAAACAGCACCCACAGCGGCCAAATCAGCAGCGTATCGAGCAACAGCGGAATTGCCAGACTCGACAACATCAACACCACCGCGCAACCCGCGAACAGCGTGCGCCGCGACAGGTAATCGGCCAATGCGCCAATCGGCAGTTGCAACAGCGCATCACCGACCACCACGGTGCTGACCATCGCCAAAGCGATCTCGGCGGTGAAGCCTTGTTGCAGGCAATACACCGGCAGCAGCGTCAGGATCATCGCTTCGAACGCGGCAAACAATGACACCGCCCAGGCAATCGCCGGCAGATCGCGAGCAAAGCTCCACAAATCGCGGAACGTCACGCTGCTCGCTTCACTGCTTGGCGCACCGCTGCGACCCAACAACAGCAACGGCGAAACCAGCAGCAAGCCGACGCCGACCCAGAACCCGTAATCGTCTTCAGTGCCGAGCGCGCCCAGCAGCAACGGGCCAGACAACTGGCTCAACGCATAACTGCTGCCATACAGCGCCACCAAGCGACCGCGCCAGTTCTCGACCACCAGTTGATTGATCCAGCTTTCGCCGAGGATGAACACGATGGTCAGGATCACGCCGATCATCAGCCGCAGCACCAACCAGATCGGATAGCTCGGCAGCAGCGCCAGCAAGCCGATCGACAACGCGCCCGCCCACAGGCACAGGCGCATCAGGTTCGCCGTGCCGAAGCGCGCCGCCAGATGACTGGAAATCTTCGCGCCGAGCAACACGCCAATCGCCGGCATCGCCGCCATCACACCGATGGCGAAGGAACCGTAGCCCCAGCCCTCCAGACGCAACGACACCAGCGGCATGCTGACCCCCAGGGCCAGGCCGACACTCAAGACAGACGCCAACACGGCGAAATACGTCGCCCAACGCATGTTCCACGCTCCTGTGGATAATTATTTTTTGAGGTCACATCAAACAAATGTGGGAGCGAGCCTGCTCGCGAAAACGGTTTCACATTCAGCACATAGGCTGACTGTTACACCGCTTTCGCGAGCAGGCTCGCTCCCACAGGGGATCTGCTTCGTCTGGAGGATCTGTTCTCGCGACCAGATCCTCGCTAACGGCTTACAGCTTGATCCACGTCGCCTTCAGCTCGGTGTATTTGTCGAACGCGTGCAGCGATTTATCACGGCCATTGCCCGACTGCTTGAAGCCACCAAACGGTGCAGTCATGTCGCCGCCGTCGTATTGGTTGACCCACACGCTACCGGCGCGCAGCGCTTTGGCGGTCAGGTGAGCCTTGGAGATGTCTTGCGTCCACACCGCAGCGGCCAGGCCATACGGCGTGTCGTTGGCGATCTGGATGGCTTCTTCAGCGGTATCAAAAGCGATAACCGACAGCACTGGCCCGAAGATTTCTTCCTGAGCGATCTTCATCGCGTTGCTCACGCCGTCGAAAATCGTTGGCTCAACGTAAGTGCCGCCGGTTTCCTGAAGAATGCGCTTGCCGCCGGCGACCAGTTTGGCGCCATCGGTGTGACCGGATTCGATGTACGACAGCACGGTGTTCATCTGCTGCGTGTCGACCAGCGCACCAACGTTGGTGGCCGGATCCAGCGGGTTGCCCGGCTTCCAGGTTTTCAGTGCCTCGATCACCATCGGCAGGAATGTGTCCTTGATCGAACGCTCGACCAGCAGACGCGAACCGGCGGTGCAGACTTCGCCCTGGTTGAAGGCGATGGCGCTGGCAGCGGACTCAGCTGCAGCTTGCAGATCCGGCGCATCGGCAAAGACGATGTTCGGGCTCTTGCCGCCGGCTTCGAGCCAGACGCGTTTCATGTTCGATTCGCCGGAGTAGATCATCAGTTGCTTGGCGATCTTGGTCGAACCGGTGAACACCAGCGTGTCGACATCGTTGTGCAGGGCCAGCGCCTTGCCGACGGTGTGACCGTAGCCCGGCAGCACGTTGAGCACGCCTTTCGGAATACCGGCTTCAACGGCCAGCGCGGCGATGCGGATGGCGGTCAGCGGGGATTTTTCCGATGGCTTGAGGATCACCGAGTTACCGGTCGACAGCGCCGGGCCGAGTTTCCAGCAGGCCATCATCAGCGGGAAGTTCCACGGCACGATGGCGCCGACCACACCGACTGGCTCGCGGGTTACCAGACCGAGCTGATCGTGCGGCGTCGCTGCCACTTCGTCGTAAATCTTGTCGATCGCTTCACCGCTCCAGCTCAGCGCTTGCGCCGCGCCCGGAACGTCGATGTACAGCGAATCGCTGATCGGCTTGCCCATGTCGAGGGTTTCGAGCAGGGCCAGTTCTTCGGCGTGCTGCTTGAGCAGGCCGGCGAAACGGATCATGGTGGCTTTGCGTTTGGTCGGCGCCAGGCGCGACCACACGCCGGAATTGAAGGTGGCGCGGGCGTTTTCCACGGCGCGCTGCGCGTCGGCGGCGTCACAGCTGGCAATCTTGCCGAGCAGACGGCCATCGACCGGACTGATGCACTCGAAGGTCTCGCCGGAGACGGCGTCGGTGTATTCGCCATTAAGATAAGCGCGGCCTTCGATTTTCAGGTCGCGGGCGCGTTGTTCCCAGTCGGCACGAGTCAGGGTGGTCATTTCGAGTGTCCTCCGCTTGTTGAATACGAGCGCCGCGCGATCTTCGCCAGCGTCCTCAAGAATTCTGCCCGGCCAGCCGGTTATTTCGGCCAGAGGCACCCGCCACCCTAAACCAGCGGCCGGGGTTGTTTCAATATATTTGACATAAGGTGGCCATACGGCCTTGCGGTGTTGATTTTAATCAACATAGACTTTGGCCCTTTCCAGCCAATCGCGCCGTATTCACAGGGGATAACAACAATGAACATCCAGAACGTCGTCGACATCAGCCTGACCAGCAGCGAAGCCGAACGTTATCGCCCGGATCCGGCGAAAGTGCTCAAGGGTGATCCTGAACAAGCTGTGTTCCATCAGTACGACAGTCCGTGTGGGCAGATGGGCGTTGGCGTGTGGGAAGGTGCGGTTGGGCAGTGGACGGTGAATTACACCGAGCACGAATACTGCGAGATTTTGCAGGGTGTGTCGGTGCTGCGTGACAGCGATGGCAATGCCAAGACGTTGCGGGTTGGCGACCGATTTGTGATCCCGGCGGGGTTTCGTGGCACTTGGGAAGTGCTGGAGGCTTGCCGCAAGATTTATGTGATTTTCGAACAGAAGGCTTGATCCATACCCCTCCCCTGTAGGAGCTGCCGAAGGCTGCGATCTTTTGATCTTGATCCTTAAAAAAGATCAAAAGATCGCAGCCTTCGGCAGCTCCTACGCAGACAGCTTGCAAATATTCGAGGCAACAAAAAAGGCCCGTATCGTGAGATACGGGCCTTTTTTGTAAGTCGGGAAAAATCAATTACTTGATTTTGCCTTCCTTGTAGATCACGTGCTTGCGAACAACCGGATCATATTTCTTGATCTCGATTTTGTCCGGGGT
>NZ_JBIVJB010000105.1:0-15120 GCF_044750025.1 Pseudomonas sp. NPDC088885
TTGGTAGAGGTCGGCGCGGCAGTTGATCATGCGCTTTTCGTCAACGGCGACACGGGCGGAGGCGCCTTCGAGTTCGGCGAGGCCTTCGGCAACGTCGAGGGAGTTCAGTGCAGCCTTGGCGCGGGCCACGGCGGCCGAGTCGTCGGCGGTCACGGCGCGGGCTTCGATCGCGGCGGCACCGCCAGCGTTATCGAGGCGATCCATGTTGGCTTCGGTAGCGTGGCCGGCGTTGGCGCCTTTCACTGCTGCTACTTCACTGTCTTCTTTGTCGAATTCGTCCCAGCTCAGCATGACGTGTCGTCTCCTGCGTGAGGGCCTGTCGCCCGTGTGAAACCTGATTGGTTGGTTTTTCACACGGTCGTACAGACCGCGTTGGATCTTAAGGAATCGTTTTTTGCAGCTATACGCAGGCAATAAAACAGAATTTTTTCCGGGTTTCCGAGAGCCTCTGACGGGCGCAATCAGCGTTGAACACTGCTGCGGGGCTTCAGAATGGCTTTTGATCCCTGTAAGGGAATATTGCTAACCCGATTAGGGCGGCATTATAGGGAAAAAAATACGCTCGTGGGGGAGGGCGAAAGCGCGCAGGGCGGTCGATCAGGAAGGGGATTTCAGTCGGAGCGAGGGTTTACAGGGCTTTCGCTGGGATTGGCCCCTGAGAATTTTTTTTGATTAATTTTTTCGTCGGGCTTTGGTTGCTCAAGAAATGAGCAAAAAACCGCGTTTTTCACTATATCTTGTGTTTTGCAACCCTTTTGACCGACTCCAGACACAACTGAGCCCGACCGAAGCCGGGCTGGAATCGACCCTCAATGAAGCGCTGAGAGATCCAATTCGGTGCAGTCTGAAATCATCAATTAGTGCAGCCGTTGCCCATCACGCTGTAACGCAAGATGTGGCGCTGGCCGGTGGAGTCGTCGTATTCCATTTTCATTGGCACAACTTCGCAGACATTCGGAACTTCGCTCATCGATACAACGTTGGCGATGTCCAGGTGGGTCGAGTAAGTGTATTCCTCGATGGCCGGTTTTTGCTGGGCGACATCAGTCGGGACCTCGTTTGCCATGGCGGTTGCGCACAAACTGCTGAGGGCCAGAACCAATAAAGCTTTCATTTCAAATTTACCTTTTTGAGGTCGAGTGGGGTCACGCAACCTTTTTAGGGTTGCGTGTGGAACTTCATCGTTTGCAGTTATTACTTGAGAGCTGGATTAACGGCCTTCGTGGGGGCTGTAACGTTGTTAATCGCGTTTGCCTTGTCGGCGAGGTGAATTCTAGGGAGGTGGAGTGGGGGTAAACAGACCGGGTTTTGATAAACACTTTTCACATATTTGGTAACAATCCCCCCCAAAACACCTCAATCCCCCTGTAGGAGCTGCCGAAGGCTGCGATCTTTTGACTTTGATTTTTAGAGGCAAGGTCAAAAGATCGCAGCCTTCGGCAGCTCCTACACGGGCCATCGTGGGTGGGCGAGGGGTTGTTACTACCATCGTCGAATGGTTCTATGGGCCCGGCCCCGTTACAACAGGGTCATACAAAAACAACTATTACACCGAGGTAAGAAAGATGAGTGCGGCTTCTCTGTATCCCGTTCGTCCCGAGGTTTTGGCTAACACGCTGACTGACGAGGCGACCTACAAAGCCATGTACCAGCAGTCGGTCGTCAACCCTGACGGCTTCTGGCGTGAGCAAGCCAAGCGCCTCGACTGGATCAAACCTTTCACCACGGTGAAACAGACGTCGTTCGACGATCACCATGTCGACATCAAGTGGTTTGCCGACGGCACCCTGAACGTTTCCTACAACTGCCTCGACCGTCATCTGGCCGAGCGCGGCGATCAAGTGGCGATCATCTGGGAAGGCGACGATCCTTCCGAGAGCCGCAACATCACCTACCGCGAACTGCACGAGCAAGTGTGCAAACTCGCCAACGCCCTGCGCGGTCAGGACGTACACCGCGGCGACGTGGTGACCATTTATATGCCGATGATTCCCGAAGCCGTGGTCGCCATGCTGGCCTGCACCCGGATCGGCGCGATTCACTCGGTGGTGTTCGGTGGTTTCTCGCCGGAAGCCCTGGCCGGTCGCATCATCGACTGCAAATCGAAAGTGGTGATCACCGCTGACGAAGGCATCCGTGCTGGCAAGAAAATCTCCCTCAAGGCCAACGTCGACGACGCGCTGACTAACCCGGAAACCAGCAGCATCCAGAAGGTCATCGTCTGCAAGCGCACCGGTGGCGACATCAAGTGGAACCAGCATCGCGACATCTGGTACGAAGACCTGATGAAAGTGGCAGGCACTGTCTGCGCGCCGAAAGAGATGGGCGCCGAGGAAGCGCTGTTCATCCTTTATACCTCAGGCTCCACCGGCAAGCCGAAGGGCGTGCAACACACCACTGGCGGGTATCTGCTGTACGCGGCGATGACCCACGAGCGCGTGTTCGATTACCGTCCGGGCGAGGTTTACTGGTGCACCGCCGACGTCGGCTGGGTCACTGGCCACAGCTACATCGTTTACGGCCCGCTGGCCAATGGCGCGACCACGCTGCTGTTCGAAGGCGTGCCGAACTACCCGGACATCACCCGGGTGGCGAAGATCGTCGACAAGCACAAGGTCAACATCCTCTACACCGCACCGACCGCGATCCGCGCGATGATGGCCTCGGGTCAGGCTGCGGTTGAAGGCGCGGATGGCAGCAGCCTGCGTCTGCTCGGTTCGGTCGGCGAGCCGATCAACCCGGAAGCGTGGGACTGGTACTACAAGAATGTCGGCAAGTCGCGTTGCCCGATCGTTGATACCTGGTGGCAGACCGAGACTGGCGGCAACATGATGAGCCCGCTGCCGGGCGCTCACGCGCTGAAGCCGGGTTCGGCGGCGCGTCCGTTCTTCGGTGTGGTGCCGGCGCTGGTCGACAACCTCGGTAACATTATTGAGGGCGAGGCTGAAGGCAATCTGGTGATTCTCGATTCGTGGCCAGGTCAGGCGCGCACGCTGTATGGCGATCACGATCGTTTCGTCGATACCTACTTCAAGACGTTCCGTGGCATGTATTTCACCGGTGACGGCGCGCGCCGTGATGCCGATGGTTATTACTGGATCACCGGGCGTGTCGATGACGTGCTCAACGTGTCCGGTCACCGTATGGGCACGGCGGAGATCGAGAGCGCGATGGTTGCGCATCCGAAAGTCGCTGAAGCGGCGGTGGTGGGTGTGCCGCATGACATCAAGGGGCAGGGCATTTATGTCTATGTCACGTTGAAGAATGGCGAGGAACCGACCGAGCAATTGCGTCTGGAGCTGAAGAACTGGGTGCGCAAGGAGATCGGGCCGATTGCTTCGCCGGACGTGATCCAGTGGGCACCGGGGCTGCCGAAGACGCGTTCGGGCAAGATCATGCGCCGCATTCTGCGCAAGATTGCCACGGCGGAATATGACGGGTTGGGGGATATCTCGACGCTGGCGGATCCGGGCGTGGTGCAGCATTTGATTGATACGCATAAGACGATGAATGTGGCTTAAGCGGTAGATGCATGGGAGCCCTGTCCGGTGAATGCCGGGTGGGGCTTTTTTGTGCGGCAATATCAAGGGATCGCAGCCTTCGGCAGCTCCTACAGGTTCACTGTTAATCCTCGAAATACGCGGTAGACACAATCAATGTAGGAGCTGCCGAAGGCTGCGATCCTTTGATCGTTCCCACGCTCTGCGTGGGAATGCCTCCCTCGACGCTCTGCGTCGGCTCCGGGGACGCGGAGCGTCCCTTGCTGCATTCCCACGCAGAGCGTGGGAACGATCGGGGGTCAATAATTATCGATCTCCCCCGTAAGACATTTCCCGCTGTTACCCAACGCCTTCCACGTAACCGAATGTGTAACCGCCCGCCCCGGAGCGGGGCATTGGGAAACGCATCGCCCCGTTTTAGAGCCTCCAAACCCCCGGTGAAAAATAAGACACAACGCTGCGCTTGCCGGATTAGAAGGGTTTGCGAATAATAGGCCCGCAATTTGCAGCATAGATCGGTTCACTGTCTTTCGCTCTTGCATGAATTTGCAAGGCTGTCAACGTGCTCAAGCGGGTTTCTCTGTGCATCTGTAATTAGTTGTCGCATTGAAGAAATATCGGCTTCGGGCCTGTCGTTAGAATGCCGATCACTCGCTCATCGTGGCTGATGTTGAAATCTCTCCAGGTTTCAATGGGAAATTTCCCACCGATGCAGCAACCGATTTCCCGATTCACCCATTCGCATATTGGGCTGTCGCTCACTCTGCCGTTTTTGCCCTTTACCGATGGAGTCCCAAGATGAAGAAACTTGTGCTGCTTGGCGCCCTGGCACTGTCCGTGCTGTCGATGAACGCCTTCGCTGACGAAAAACCTCTGAAGATCGGTATCGAAGCGGCTTACCCTCCGTTCGCTTCGAAAGCACCGGACGGCAGCATCGTTGGTTTCGACTACGACATCGGCAATGCTCTGTGCGAGCAGATGCAGGTCAAGTGTGTGTGGGTCGAGCAAGAGTTCGACGGTCTGATCCCGGCACTGAAAGTGCGCAAGATCGACGCAATTCTGTCGTCCATGTCGATCACCGAAGATCGCAAGAAGTCGGTCGACTTCACCAACAAGTACTACAACACCCCGGCACGTCTGGTCATGAAGGCCGGTACTCAGGTCAGCGAAGGTCTGGCTGAGCTGAAGGGCAAGAACATCGGCGTACAACGTGGTTCGATCCACGAACGTTTCGCCCGCGAAGTGCTGGCTCCACTGGGTGCCGAGATCAAGCCGTACGGCTCGCAGAACGAAATCTACCTCGACGTGGCTGCCGGTCGCCTCGACGGTACCGTGGCTGACGCAACCCTGCTGGACGACGGTTTCCTGAAAACCGACGCCGGTAAAGGCTTCGCGTTCGTCGGTCCTGCGTTCACCGACGTCAAATACTTCGGCGACGGCGTAGGCATCGCAGTGCGTAAGGGCGACGCCCTGAAAGACAAGATCAACGCTGCCATCGCGGCCATCCGCGAAAACGGCAAATACAAAGCAATCCAGGACAAGTACTTCGCCTTCGATATCTACGGCAAGTAACACGTCTCTGCGACAAGTCCGAAATGGCGCAAGCAACAGGATCTCTGAGGTTTGCGCCATTTTTTCATCCCAACTTTCGAGGACCTGAATCATGTTGAAAGGCTACGGGGCTGTCATCCTCGATGGCGCATGGCTGACGCTTCAGCTCGCCTTGTCGTCCATGGCTCTGGCCATCGTTCTCGGGCTGATCGGTGTCGCGTTGCGCCTGTCGCCAGTGCGCTGGCTGGCCTGGCTGGGCGATCTGTATTCCACGGTTATTCGCGGGATTCCCGATCTGGTGCTGATCCTGCTGATCTTTTACGGCGGTCAGGACTTGCTCAACCGCGTTGCGCCGCTGCTCGGCTTCAACGATTACATCGACCTGAATCCGCTGGCCGCCGGTATCGGCACCCTCGGTTTCATCTTCGGTGCGTACTTGTCGGAAACCTTCCGTGGCGCGTTCATGGCGATCCCCAAGGGCCAGGCCGAAGCCGGCATGGCGTACGGCATGAGCAGTTTTCAGGTGTTCTTCCGGGTGATGGTGCCGCAGATGATTCGTCTGGCGATTCCGGGTTTCACCAACAACTGGCTGGTACTGACCAAGGCCACCGCGCTGATTTCCGTGGTCGGTCTGCAAGACATGATGTTCAAGGCCAAGCAGGCGGCAGATGCCACCCGCGAGCCTTTCACCTTCTTCCTCGCAGTGGCGGCGATGTACCTGGTGATCACCAGCGTCTCGTTGCTGGCATTGCGTCAACTTGAGAAGCGCTACTCGGTAGGCGTAAGGGCGGCTGATCTATGATCTTCGACTACAACGTCATTTGGGAGGCGATGCCGCTGTACCTCGGCGGGCTGTTGACCACCCTCAAATTGCTCGCGCTCTCGCTGTTTTTCGGTCTGCTGGCGGCACTGCCGCTGGGCCTGATGCGCGTCTCGAAAAATCCGGTGGTCAACGGTGCCGCGTGGCTTTACACCTACGTGATCCGTGGCACGCCGATGCTGGTGCAATTGTTTCTGATCTACTACGGTCTGGCGCAGTTCGAAGCGGTACGCGAAAGCTTCTTGTGGCCATGGCTGTCCAGCGCAACGTTCTGCGCGTGCCTGGCCTTCGCGGTCAACACCAGCGCCTACACCGCTGAAATCATCGCCGGCAGCCTCAAAGCCACGCCGAACGGTGAGATCGAAGCGGCGAAAGCCATGGGCATGTCGCGCTTCAAACTGTACAAACGCATCCTGCTGCCATCGGCCCTGCGCCGGGCGCTGCCGCAGTACAGCAACGAAGTGATCATGATGCTGCAGACCACCAGTCTGGCGTCCATCGTGACCTTGATCGACATTACCGGCGCGGCCCGTACCGTCAACGCGCAGTACTATCTGCCGTTCGAGGCGTACATCACCGCTGGCGTTTTCTACCTCTGCCTGACGTTCATTCTGGTCAAGCTGTTCAAGCTGGCTGAGCGGCGCTGGTTGAGCTACCTCGCGCCGCGGAAGCATTGATATGGAACGCATCGACCACGTTTTGCCGTGGAGCCATCTGGGCAGCGAGCGCAAGATTTCCGTATTCCGCTTCGGACACGGCGAGCGGAAGGCCTACATTCAGGCCAGCCTGCACGCTGATGAATTGCCGGGTATGCGCACCGCTTGGGAGCTGAAAAAGCGCCTCGGCGAACTTGAAGCCAAAGGCTTGCTCAACGGTGTCATCGAACTGGTGCCGGTCGCCAACCCGTTGGGTCTCGGGCAATTGCTGCAAGGCAATCATCAGGGCCGTTTCGAGGCGGGCAGCGGCAAGAATTTCAACCGTGATTTCGTTGAGCTGAGCGCGCCGGTTGCGGCCGCTTTGGCTGACAGTCTCGGTGATGATCCGCACGCCAATGTGCGTCTGATTCGTCAGGCGATGGCCGATCACCTCGCCGCATTACCGGAGGCGAGCAGCCAGTTGCAAGGCATGCAGCGTGTGTTGCTCAGCCATGCCTGCACCGCCGATGTGGTGCTCGATCTGCATTGCGATGCCGAAGCCGCGCTGCACATGTATGCGTTGCCGCAGCACTGGCCACAGTGGCGTTCGCTGGCCGCGCACCTGAATGTGCGCGTGGGTTTGCTCGCGGAAGATTCCGGTGGCAGCTCGTTCGATGAGGCTTGCTCGTTGCCGTGGTTGCGTCTGTCGCGTCAGTTCCCCGAGGCGCAGATTCCGCTGGCGTGCCTGGCCACGACAATCGAATTGGGCGGTCAGGCCGACACCGGTCGCGCGGAGGCCGAGGCGTATGCTGAAGGCATTCTGGCGTTCCTCGCCGAGCAAGGTTTGATCACCGGCGAGTGGCCGAATCCTGCGCACGAAGCGTGCGAAGGCATGCCGTTCGAAGGCACCGAATTGCTCCTCGCACCGCACCCCGGCGTCGTAAGTTTTCTGCGCAAGCCCGGCGAGTGGGTCGAGGCGGGCGACGAGATTTTTGAAGTGATTGATCCTGTGTCCGATCGGGTCAGCACGGTGTGTGCTGGTACCTCCGGGGTGCTGTTTGCCATTGAACGGCTGCGCTATGCCCAACCCGGTTTCTGGCTGGCCAAGGTGGCGGGGCGCGAAGCGCTGCGTCACGGGCGCTTGCTCAACGACTGACTGACTGTTTTTGTGAGAACCGACCGCATGTACAAACTTGAAGTCCAAGACCTGCATAAACGCTATGGCAGTCACGAAGTGCTCAAGGGTGTTTCCCTGAAAGCGGCAGCTGGCGATGTGATCAGCATCATCGGCTCCAGTGGCTCCGGCAAAAGTACTTTCCTGCGCTGCATCAACCTGAACGACCAGCCGAACGCGGGCAAGATACTGATCAACACCGAAGAGCTGAAACTGGTGGCGAACAAGGACGGCGCGCTGAAAGCCGCTGATCCGAAGCAGCTGCAACGCATGCGTTCGCGCCTGTCGATGGTGTTCCAGCATTTCAACCTGTGGTCGCACATGACCGCGATTGAAAACATCATGGAAGCGCCGGTTCACGTGCTCGGCGTACCCAAGTACGAAGCGCGCGAAAAAGCCGAGTACTACCTGAACAAGGTCGGCGTGGCGCATCGTAAAGATGCGTTCCCAGGGCACATGTCCGGTGGCGAGCAACAGCGCGTGGCGATCGCCCGTGCGCTGGCGATGGAACCTGAGGTGATGCTGTTCGATGAACCGACCTCGGCGCTCGACCCTGAATTGGTTGGCGACGTGTTGAAGGTGATGCAAGCGCTGGCTCAGGAAGGTCGCACCATGGTCGTGGTGACGCACGAAATGGGCTTCGCCCGTGAAGTGTCGAACCAGTTGGTGTTCCTGCACAAAGGCGTGGTTGAAGAAAGCGGCAACCCGCGTGAAGTGCTGGTGAATCCGCAATCAGAACGTTTGCAACAATTCCTCTCGGGCAGCCTCAAGTAATCGCTGCCGTTATGCACCAAATTAGGTCATGCTTCGCGACCTAGAGACCGACCCGGATCCCTGTGGGAGCGGGCTTGCTCGCGAAAGCGGTATATCAGTCGATATCTTTGCTGTCTGACCCACCGCTTTCGCGAGCAAGCCCGCTCCCACATTTGATCTGTGCAGTTTCAAGATTTGTGTTCATTTACGGGCTAGCATTGGCCCATGCCTTCATCACTGTTCTTCGCTTCGGATTGCCCGCCCATGACTGCCCATCGAATTGGTTTCCTGATTTGGCCCAGCACTAAAGCGTTGACGCTGGCGCTGGCGGAGGAAGCCTTGCGTGTTGCTCAGCGGGTGCACCCGGACGTGGTTTACGAGCTGTCGTTCCTGCAAGCCGAACCTCCGGCAGAAGGCGCCTGGCAACTGCCCGGTGAAGCGTGGGCGGGCAAGCTCGAAAATTTCCAGAAACTGTTCCTGCTCACTGACGAGCCGCCGACCACATTGGCCCCGGCACTCAGCAGTGCGCTCAAGCAATTGGTACGTGCCGGTACGGTCATCGGCGGTTTGTCTGCCGGTGTTTATCCGTTGGCACAACTCGGTTTGCTCGACGGTTATCGCGCTGCCGTGCACTGGCGCTGGCAGGATGATTTCGCTGAGCGCTTCCCGAAAGTCATCGCCACCAGTCATCTGTTCGACTGGGATCGTGATCGCCTGACTGCCTGCGGCGGCATGTCGGTTCTCGATTTGCTGCTGGCGGTACTGGCCCGCGATCACGGTGCGGAACTGGCCGGCGCCGTTTCCGAAGAACTGGTCGTCGAGCGCATCCGCGAGGGTGGCGAGCGTCAGCGCATCCCGTTGCAGAACCGTCTCGGCTCCAGCCATCCGAAGCTCACCCAAGCGGTGTTGCTGATGGAAGCCAACATCGAAGAACCGCTGACCACCGACGAAATCGCCCAGCATGTCTGCGTGTCCCGTCGTCAGTTGGAGCGCATCTTCAAGCAATACCTCAACCGTGTGCCGAGCCAGTACTACCTGGAATTGCGCCTGAACAAGGCCAGACAGATGTTGATGCAAACCAGCAAGTCGATCATCCAGATCGGCCTGTCATGTGGCTTCTCCTCGGGGCCGCATTTCTCCAGCGCCTATCGCAATTTCTTCGGCGCCACGCCGCGGGAAGATCGCAACCAGCGGCGCAGCAGCAGCCCGTTTGAATTGTCATCGGTGCCGCCAGAGCGCGGTTGATCGCCGCGCTTCAGTCGACGAAGGCTATTCGTCGATTTCCGAGCCCTCGGACGTTGAAACTTCCATCTCCGCCTCGTCGATCGTGCTTTCGATGCCAAAATCCATGCCGTGCTTGTTGAAATAGGCGCGCAGGATTATCTGGCTCTGCGCGTCGAATGGATTGCCACGCAGATTGATCGCCTCAGCGATTTCCCCGGGGAGTTCGAGAATATCGCTGGGCATTTCGCTGATGTGGTTGTCGCTTAAATCAGCCTTGAGCAAATCCTTGAGCTGGAACAGGCCATCGGGGAGTTCACTGATGCCGGTGTTGTTGAGGATCAAGTCCGTCAGCAAGGTCAGTTGTCGCAGATCCGGCGCCAGCCCAAGGGGGTTGTAGCTCAGATCGAGCAATCCCAGATTGACCATTTCCCCCAACGCCGCCACCCCTTGTGCACTCAGAGTGACGTTGCATTCCGTCAGGTACAGCGCGGTGAGATGACCCATTTTGAAAATTGCCTGGGGAATCTCGCCGAGTGAAAACTCGCGGATGTTCAGTGTCCTGAGCTTGGGGAAATTGTTGAGGAATGGATTGGCGCCTGTTGTTGCGCCGTCTTCGCTGATCAGCGTCAAGGTCGAGACGTGGCTGAAGTCGGCCGTCAGTGCCGGTAAATCGCCGATGATGGTGGTGAGCAAATTAAGCTCGTACAGCGTTTCGCCCTGTTCACCGAGTTCGTCGAATTCGCTTTCCCGGCGCCAGCATTCTTCGACCAGTGTCTTGAACTCGTCCCGCGCAGACTGCTCTTCGGCCAGTTCCTGGGCAGTGAATTGGCTGTCGGTGAACGGGTTGATGTCGGGGATGTTGCCCGTCCACGCATCGAGGTCACTTCGCAGCGTGGTGTATTCGTTTTCCAGTCGGGTCAGTTCGAGTCGGGCGTCCTCCGTAAGGCCGGGTAAGCGGTAAAAAAACTGGCTGGCTTCTTTGACATTGAACAGCGAGTAAATCTGTCTTGTTCGAGTGATGTCGACCGGCTCACTGAGCACTCCCAGGGTCTGTCCATGCTGATGAAAGTGCGCTCTGATCCGGTCACGTGTCGCGCGTGAAACAGGGTTGTGGGCAAATTCGAAACCGGAGGTGGTTTCCGGCGGGTAATGGAAAAACTCCGGCGGTATTTCGCTGATCTGATTGTTACTGAAAATGCCGGTGCGCAGCTGCGGATGATTCAGCAACCCGTTCGGCAGATGGCTGATGCCGGTGTCGGCCAGGTCGATATAAGTCAGCCCCGACATGGCGGCAATATCCGGCGCACGTCCCAAGGGGTTGCCGTAAAGATCCAGTGCGCCGAGCGTTGTCATTCTGCTCAGTCTCTGTGCCGCTACTTCGTCGAGGCGGATGCCGCACTCCGCGAGGATCAGTTGCTGCAGGTGCGGCATGGCCTCGATGGCTTGGGGCATTTGCCCGAGATTGAAACTGCGGATTTCCAGATGCTGCAGTCTGGGAAACAGGCGCAGGAATACGTCGGTGCCTTGAGCAGCATGGCTGCCTTCCAGTGAAAGATGGGTGACGTGGCTGAAGTCAGCGGTAAGAGGTGGAAACTCGCCGATGACGGGGTGGGCAAAACTCACAGATGTTCGCGCGTGAGGATCGGCTTCGTTGAACGTTGTGCGTTCGAGCCAGCAATTTTGCAGTGTTTCCTTGAACACGCGACGATCATTTCTGGCTTCGGCAAAGGCTTCAGCGTCGAACCGAATACCGGTCAAGGGATGATGCGTCGGTGTTCGCGCTGTCCAGGTGTGTAGATCGACACGCAGTTTTGCGAATTCGGCGGTCAGGCGCGACAGTTCAGCGAGCGCTCCGGCGGGATGGCTGGCCATTCTTTGCAGAAACGCCTGCAGTTGCTCGAACGTGAACGCCGGGTTCAACGCCATCGCCAGTTGCTCCAGAGGTGGAGCCATGGGCGTGAACTGTCGGTAGCTACCGTTTCCTCCGGGCAGGCGCATGATCTGCGGATCGTAGGCGGGCTTGAGATCACGATGCAGCAGAAGGACTTTTTTCAGCTCGTCGCGGGGCAGGGCGTGATCACGGACGACTTGCTTGAGCTTTGCACCTGCGCCGATGGGGATGCCCAGCGCGTCGCGCGCATGGTCGGGCAAGGCTTGCAATGCGGCGTTGTAGAAATCGAGAGCCGCTGACAACGGCTGGTCATGTTCGTCGAAAGCCTGGTACTGACCGTCTTCGACCAGCAACAGGGTTTTGCGGAGGGCGGCATCGGTCGGGCCAATACTGTCGCGTAGCGTGCCGCGAATGCCGTCATCGCGAACATCGATACGCAGATTGTCCTGCCAGCCAGTGAGACGTTGCATTGAGTGCAATGCCAGTCGCTGGGTGTCTAGCGTATTGACCGAGTCAAGGTACAAACCTTCAAAAGCGCGAGCCGCGCGAACGTCCTCCAAGGCCCAGCGAGCCAGTTGCACCAAGCGCTTGGGAACCGGCATTTGTTTGAGTTGCTGACGCTCTTTGGCCGTGGCCGTGCGCAATATTTCCCGGGCGACGCTGGCAGGCAGGCCGGGCGTTGTGTCGATGAGCTTGTACGAGTTCGCATCGGTTATGTTTTCGGTTGCTCGATAGCGTGCTTCGAACAGGCTGTGTCGGCGTTCGGCGGCGATGTTCGCCAGAGTTTTTCTCAGCGCCTGAGCTCGCAGCGTAAAGCCTCTGGGCGGAAGGCCGGGTTCTTCTCTGAGGAGTGTCTTGATTTCGCCTTCGTCGAGCTTCGCCAACAGATCGGCGAGCAGATCGTCTGACCCCGCGTGTGGATTAATCAGTTCAATCGCTGGCAGGTCCGGACGGCGGCTTTCCCATACGGTTTGACCTTGCGGATCAAGCAAGCGCAGGCTTTTGTGCTCCGGCCATGGACAATGTTCGGTGATTAATTGCAGTTGAGTGATCGGCTCGGCCCGGGAAAATTCTGCAGCGTGCGGGCTGCTCATTTGTTCGATGAAAGTACGAATTTGCTTGTCGAGGGCGAAGCGCTTGAGGGTGTCCTCCAGCAGCGGCGGAAGCGGCTCGCGCTCGGCGTGAAACTTTCGCAATACGTCTTCGTGATAGCCGCTGCTGGCAAGTGCCTGTTCCAGTTCGCTGGGTGACAGGTTGTCGACCGTGTGGCCGATGCGTCGCAGCAGTTTATCGGTGGGCCAGGTGAGCGGGCGATCAAGCTCGGTTTGCCAGGTGCCGCTGTGAAAGTGTTCAAGCGCCGGCGGGTAAGCATCGGCGCGCGTCGGGTGGTCGATGCGAAAACCTGTGGAATCCGGTTCGGGCCTCACCGCAAACACTTTGCCGTCCAGTGGTAACAGATGCTTGCCATCGATCTGATGCAAGCCGAGTGGGTCCGGCAGGGAGTCTTTTGTCAGTGAAATACTCTGCTCGTAAGGGGCGAGATCGGGCTTCCAGTAGAGGGTTTTTCCGTTCGGTGCGGTGACGGGTTTAAACCGGTCAATGAAGCGCACGACGTGCTGCGGCAGCAGGTTGCGAAACTCGCCGGCGACCAGCATGCCGCCAGCGGCGAACAGGCCCAGTTGCACGACCGATTCCACCGCGTCCATCAGGTGCAGAAAGGCTTCAGTGCGTTGCCCTTGTGCCCACTCGACAATGCCTTCGAAGGTCTCGTCGAGGAATTGATAAGCCATGTAGCCGAGCATCAGTTCACCCAGAAACGGCACGAACGGCGTGGCCACGAACGCCGCGACGGTCAGTAACGTTGTCGCGATGCTCATCAGCGAATCCCAGAATGCCCAGCGTGCCTGTTGATCAACCCGTGCTGTGGGCACCGCGAGGCTTTGTCCGTCGTTGAGGATCTTGTTTAGCGCATCCTCGAATTGATGCTGCCACAGCGAGCGTTGAATGATCTCGGCGCGAAATTGCAGGTCAGGTTTCTCAACCACCACTTCGCGCCACGCGGGTCGTGGATCACCCGGTTGATGCGGGAAATATTCGATCTGCGTGAGGCGTGCTTTCAGCGTAGAGAAGAAGCGACCGCGCTCGCTGTGAGCAATGAATTGACTGAAAAAATGCTGGTAGTCGTTTTGGCGCAACTGGCGCGTCAGTTCGGCGGCGAATGCGGCGCTGGAGGCATATTCCTTGATCGGGTGTTCGGGATCGTTCGGCACATACGCAACCAGGCGGGTGATGCGTTCGCTGGTGTTCAGGTTTGGCGCAAAGACAATGATGCCGTGCAATTCTGAAGACAGCAGCGACAGACGGTGGCTGCACAGGGTTTCGCCATCCAGCCGCATGCCGTGAAGACCATCGAGCAAACCACTGATGAGGCGATACAGATCTTCCTCAATGTCGTGGTTCATTCGCGCGTACAGCAAGGCTGATTTCAGCGCGGCGTTTTGGCTGGTTTCGACATGCAGGCGCAGCGTCGCGGCGACGTCGGGTTGATTAACGCCCAGTTGCTGCTGCAGGTGCTGCTGATATTGCGCGCCGAGATCGAGTGTCCGGCACAGTTTGATGAAGGCGCTGATCGAAATCGTCCGGGTGACATCGGCGAGGACTTCGAATTGTTCGCGGTCGTCGGGCTGAGTGATGAAGCAGGAGTCAGGCTCAAAGGCGTCCGTTGCGGTTTCATGGCTTTCGAAGTTGCGCAGCGCGGCGTCGAGCACCGACAGCGTCCAGATGCGTTTGGCACCGGTCGAGAATCCGAACCATGGGTTCGTGACTGGAATGTACAGACGCACAAACGAGGTTTTGACGTCGAGTGCCAGGCCGAATTGCGCCTCGATCGCTGCTGCCAGCAACGGCGCGGCGAAGGCTTCGACGTCCTTGAGGTTGGCCAACAGGCGATCCACTTGGTTTTGCGCTGTCCAGTGCTGGGCATTCAGCGCGCCTAACCGGGCGTGATGCTGCCGGGAAGAGGCTGCCAGCGCGGGCGCATGACGGGGCGTGCCAAGCCGCAAGGCATGGCGTCGAAACGCCGAAGCGTTCGCCAGCCAATCCGGCGTAGCGTGATGCAGGTGCAGAAAATGCGTGTCGTCGTGCTCGGCCACGAAAGCGTCGAGACGGACGGTAGGTTGAAGCGGTTGTGACAGGTTCATACGCTCATCCATTAGCGTGTGGAGAGCGCCCAGCAAATCAGAAAAAAAATCATCATGTGCGGTACATAGTTACCGCACATGGAATTCTTCGATCAAATACAGTGAAGCCACCGCAGATCCGCCCGGGCAGTTTAAACTGCGCCTTTGCGACGCTATATGTCGCATTGCCGTAAACCCGGGAAAATCCGGGGTTTGCGCTATAAGAAGTTGTCGCTTGGCGGCAAGGCCGGGCTGAAAACTGTCCTTACAATCCCCCCATCGCTCGCCAGTTTCAGGCGGGTGTTCCTCTTCAGGAGACTCCGATGTCCGTTGAGCACGCTGCGGTACAACGCGCCGATTTCGACCAGTTAATGGTTCACTACTACGCGCCTG
>NZ_JBIVJB010000106.1:0-7049 GCF_044750025.1 Pseudomonas sp. NPDC088885
TGCTTCATCGGCGAGCGTCGCTTCAGCGACTTCCTCAAGCAATACCTGCCAGCGCAACCGGGCGAGATCAAGACCACCGAAGGCGAAGTCATCGGCCGTCATCACGGTTTGATGTACCACACCATCGGTCAGCGCCAGGGCCTCGGTATCGGCGGTTTGAAAGACGCCGGCGACGAGCCTTGGTACGTGCTGCGCAAGGATCTCGACACCAACGAGCTGATTGTCGGCCAGGGCAACAACCATCCGTGGCTGTTCTCCAGCGCCCTGCTCGCCTCGGAAATCTATTGGGTCAACCCGATCGACCTGAGCCAGCCGCTGCGCCTGACCGCGAAAGTGCGTTATCGCCAGAGCGACCAGGCCTGCACCCTGGAAAAAACCGCCAGCGGCTACCGCGCCGTGTTCGACGAACCGCAACGTGCGGTGACGCCGGGTCAGTCCGTGGTGTTCTACGACGGAGAAATCTGCCTCGGCGGCGGCGTGATCGAAGTCGCCGAGCCGTGGAGCGGCCAGGCATGAGCCCGACTCAGGAACAACTGACGGCGCTGGGCGGCGTGTTTCTCGCCGCCGTGCTGGTCGACCGGATCGCCAAGACCGGCCAGACCAGCGAAGCTGGCCTTAGTTGCATGCTCGGCAGCCTGCTGGTGCGCGACCCGAAGGACACGCTGGACGTGTACGGCGGCGATGACCTCAATCTGCGCGAAGGCTATCGGGCGCTGATCGGCGCCCTCGAACGCGACCCGAGCACTTTGCAGCGCGAGCCATTGCGTTATGCGCTGTCGATGCTCGGTCTGGAACGCCAACTGGCGAAACGCGGCGACATGCTCGATGTGATCGGCAAGCGTCTGCCGCAGATTCAGTCGCAGGTCGAACACTTCGGCCCGGCCCATGAAAACGTGATTGCCGCCTGCGGCGCGCTGTATCAGGACACCCTGAGTACCTTGCGCCAACGGATTCAGGTGCACGGCGACATGCGCAACCTGCAACAACCGAGCAACGCCTCGAAAATTCGCGCCCTGCTGCTCGCCGGCATCCGTTCGGCACGCCTGTGGCGACAGCTCGGCGGCCATCGCTGGCAGTTGGTGATCAGCCGGCGCAAGCTGCTCAAAGAGCTGTATCCATTGATGCGCAGCGAGTAAACGCTACGCAATAAACACTTTGTAGTCTGTAACGCGTAATACGCCGGTCAGTTGGCAACGGACCGGCGGATTTTTTCATGTATGATACGCGCCCCATTTCGTTGCCCGACTGTCCGAGAACACCCCATGCAGCTTTCTTCGCTCACTGCGGTTTCCCCTGTTGACGGCCGCTACGCCGGCAAAACCCAGGCCCTGCGCCCGATTTTCAGCGAGTACGGTTTGATCCGTGCCCGAGTTCTGGTTGAAGTGCGCTGGCTCCAGCGCCTGGCCGCCCACGCTGGTATCCCAGAAGTGCCAGCCTTCTCCGCCGAGGCCAACGCCGTTCTCAATGAACTGGCTGAAAACTTCTCGCTGGAGCACGCCGAGCGCGTCAAAGAGATCGAGCGCACCACCAACCACGACGTCAAAGCGATCGAATACCTGCTCAAAGAGCAGGCGGCCAAGCTGCCGGAACTGGCCCAGGTCAGCGAGTTCATCCACTTTGCCTGCACCAGCGAAGACATCAACAACCTGTCCCACGCCCTGATGCTGCGTGAAGGCCGTGACGACGTGATGCTGCCGCTGATGCGCCAGACCGCCGAAGCCATCCGCGAACTGGCCATCCGTTTCGCTGACGTGCCGATGCTGTCGCGCACCCACGGTCAACCGGCCTCGCCGACCACTCTGGGTAAAGAGCTGGCGAACGTGGTTTACCGTCTCGAGCGTCAGATTGCTCAGGTCGCTGCCGTGCCGCTGCTGGGCAAGATCAACGGCGCTGTCGGCAACTACAACGCGCACCTGTCGGCCTACCCGCAGATCGACTGGGAAGCCAATGCCCGCGCCTTCATCGAAGACGAGCTGGGTCTGGGTTTCAACCCGTACACCACGCAGATCGAACCGCACGATTACATCGCCGAGCTGTTTGACGCGATCGCGCGCTTCAACACCATCCTGATCGACTTCGACCGTGACATCTGGGGCTATATCTCCCTGGGTTACTTCAAGCAGCGCACCATCGCTGGCGAAATCGGTTCGTCGACCATGCCTCACAAGGTCAACCCGATCGACTTCGAAAACTCCGAAGGCAACCTGGGTATCGCCAACGCACTGTTCCAGCACCTGGCGAGCAAACTGCCGATCTCCCGCTGGCAGCGCGACCTGACCGACTCCACCGTACTGCGTAACCTCGGTGTCGGCTTCGCCCACAGCGTGATCGCGTACGAAGCCAGCCTCAAAGGCATCAGCAAACTCGAGCTGAACGCTCAGAAGATTGCCGCTGACCTCGACGCTTGCTGGGAAGTATTGGCTGAGCCGATCCAGACCGTGATGCGCCGCTACAACATCGAAAACCCATACGAGAAGCTGAAAGAACTGACCCGCGGCAAGGGCATCAGCCCTGAAGCGCTGCAGACTTTCATCGATGGTCTGGACATGCCAGCCGAAGCGAAAGCCGAGCTCAAGCAACTGACCCCGGCCAACTACATCGGCAACGCTGTAGCGCAAGCCAAACGCATCTGATCGACCGTTTGCCCCGTTTGAGACGCCCGGCCGCGCCGGGCGTTTTTATTCCCGTCTGAAAAGTGCTTTTTTTCAATAGGTTACACATGAATCCTGATATTCCTCTGCAACTTCTGGGTGGCATCACCGCACGCGAATTCCTGCGCGACTACTGGCAGAAAAAACCGCTGCTGATCCGCCAGGCAATCCCTGACTTCGAAAGCCCGATCGACGCCGACGAGCTGGCGGGTCTGGCCCTGGAAGAAGAAGTCGAATCGCGTCTGGTGATCGAGCACGGCGAGCGCCCATGGGAATTGCGTCGCGGCCCGTTCGCTGAAGACGAATTCAGCAAATTGCCGGAAAAAGAGTGGACGCTGCTGGTGCAGGCGGTTGACCAGTTCGTGCCGGAAGTCAGCGAACTGCTGGAAAACTTCCGTTTCCTGCCGAGCTGGCGCGTCGACGACGTGATGATCAGCTTCGCCGCCCCGGGTGGCAGCGTCGGTCCGCACTTCGACAACTACGATGTGTTCCTGCTGCAAGGTCACGGCAAGCGCAACTGGAAAATCGGCCAGATGTGCGATTCCGAGAGCCCACTGCTGCAACACGCGGATCTGCGCATCCTCGCCGAATTCCACGAGACCGAAGAATGGGTACTGGAACCGGGCGACATGCTTTACCTGCCGCCGCGACTGGCTCACTGCGGTGTCGCGGTCGACAACTGCATGACCTACTCGGTCGGCTTCCGCGCGCCGAGCGCCTCTGAAGTGCTGACCCACTTTACCGACTTCCTCAGCCAGTTCCTCACTGACGAAGAGCGCTACACCGACGCCGACGCGCAGCCGGCCGCTGACCCGCACCAGATTCAGCACGATGCCCTGGATCGCCTGAAAAGCCTGCTCGCCGAACACATGAGCGACGAGCGTTTGCTGCTGACCTGGTTCGGCCAGTACATGACCGAGCCGCGCTATCCAGAGCTGGTGGTTGGACCGGAAGACGTCGAAGAAGAAGACTTCCTCAGCGCTCTGCAGGATGGCGCTGTATTGATCCGCAATCCGAGCGCGCGTCTGGCGTGGTCGGAAGTCGATGACGACCTGCTGCTGTTCGCCAGCGGCCAGAGCCGCTACCTGCCGGGCAAACTGCGCGAGCTGCTGAAACTGATCTGCGCCGCCGACGCCCTGCACGCCGACAACCTCGGCGAGTGGCTGAACGACGAAGACGGTGCCGGCCTGCTCTGCGAACTGGTCAAGCAAGGCAGCTTGGGGTTCGCTGATGAATAAGATTCGCGTTCGTGTCGCAGACTGGCAGAAAGACATCGCCGAGATCCGGCGCATTCGTGAAACGGTGTTCATCGCCGAGCAATCGGTGCCACCTGAGTTGGAATGGGACGCGGACGACGCCAGCGCCGTGCATTTCCTGGCGTTTGAAGGCGACTTCCCGATCGGCACTGCGCGCCTGTTGCCTGACGGCCACATCGGCCGCGTGTCGGTGCTGAAAGACTGGCGCGGGATGAAGGTCGGTGATGCGCTGATGCAAGCGGTCATCGCCGAAGCGGAAGCACGCGGCTTGAAAGAGCAGATGCTCAGCGCGCAAGTGCAAGCCACGGCGTTCTATGAGCGCCTGGGCTTCAGCCTGGTCAGCGAGGAATTCCTCGAAGCCGGGATTCCGCACGTCGACATGGTTCGCCATTCGGCCTGAACCCCGCCCTGATCGTTCCCACGCTCTGCGTGGGAATGCCTCTCGGGACGCTCCGCGTCCCTTGCGGCATTTGACGCAGAGCGTCACTGGCTGCATTACCACGCAGAGCGTGGGAACGATCATGCAAACCCTGTGGCGAGGGGATTTATCCCCGTTCGGCTGCGCAGCAGTCGCCAACCCGACAAACTCGGTCTACCTGATGCACCGCGTTTGAAGGATTTGGGGCTGCTTCGCAGCCCATCGGGGATAAATCCCCTCGCCACAAAAGCAGTTCTCGAAACGCCTCGGCATCCAACGATGCCGGGGCGTTTTGTTGTCCAGCATTCAACTTGCCCCACCCGAGGCCGACAAACTGGCAATATCAAGCCTTTCGAACGCGGAGATAACGGACATGTCCCTACGCACCCTGCTCACCACCCTGCTGCTCGGTTGCAGTTTTTCGGTGATGGCAGCCACAGAAATCGTGCCCCTCAAGTACCACACCAGCGCCGATATGTTGCCGGTGGCGCAGGACTTCATCGGTCAGGACGGCCAGGTCAGCGCCTACGGCAACCAGCTCATCGTCAAGGCTGAGCCGGGCAAGATTCAGGAACTCAAGGATCTGCTGTCACAACTCGACACCGCGCCCAAACGCCTGCTGATCACCGTCGACACCAACGAAAACAATGGTCGCGGCGACGAAGGCTACTCCATCAACGGCGCCCCACCGAACCAGACCCGCATCATCAGCCGCAGCACCACCAGCCGTAACGGCGGCATCCAGCAAGTACAGGCCAGCGAGGGCGCACCGGCGCTGATTCAAGTAGGCCAAAGCGTGCCGATCACCAGCAGCCAGAGTAATTCCTACGGCGATTACAGCAGCCAGACCCAGTATCGCAACGTCACTCAAGGGTTCTACGTTACCGCCAGCGTCACCGGCGACACCGTTCACCTGGCGATCAGTACCAACCGTGACCGCATGAGCCAGGAACGTCCCGATGTAGTGAACGTGCAAAGCACTGACACAACCGTCACCGGCCGCCTCGGTGAGTGGATCACCCTCGCCGGCGTCAACAGCCAGACTCAGGCCGACAAACAGGGCCTGACCCGCAGCTACTCTACTCAAGGCCGGGATGACATGACCTTGCGGGTGAAAGTCGACACCTTGGACTAACTCACCGAAAACTGACTGATTAGTCGTATTAGACGAAAGATGTAGTGCTTGAAAAAAAGCACTACAAAACGTTTGACGAGGCAAAAAAGCAAAGGCATGATGGCCTCGCTCCCGCTAATCAGAGGCCCTGGCAAGGGCCTTCGAAGCGATGTTCGCACCTACCCCGCGAACCGCTTCGTGTCTGTACCGCCCACAAGGTGTGTTTGACGAGGTTGCCGACTGGAACGAAGTTGTCCCGAGGGACGGAAGCGTAATTAGGTAACCCGGCTCCACGCTGTAGACCGTATAGAGGCCCACGACGCCCGAATGCGCCCGCAGTCCGCCACTACCTGCTCACTTCCCCTCGAGCCCATCGTTCATCCCGTCGCCTACCCCGCCGAATCCGACTTGACCCCCTAAGCTTCTGGTCAGCGAGCGCAGGAATTTTCCACCGCAGAACAACTTTTCATAAAAGACGCGACGAGGTTTATCTCCATGGCACTGACACGCGAACAGCAAATTGCAGCCCTCGAAAAAGACTGGGCTGAAAACCCGCGCTGGAAAGGCGTGACACGCGCTTACTCCGCTGCTGACGTCGTCCGCCTGCGTGGCTCGGTTCAACCTGAGCACACTTTTGCAAAACTGGGCGCCGAGAAGCTGTGGAACCTGGTAACCCAGGGCGCCAAGCCGTCCTTCCGTCCTGAGAAAGATTTCGTCAACTGCATGGGCGCCCTGACCGGCGGCCAGGCTGTGCAACAAGTCAAAGCCGGCATCCAGGCGATCTACCTGTCGGGCTGGCAGGTTGCTGCGGACAACAACTCCGCCGAATCGATGTACCCGGACCAGTCGCTGTACCCGGTGGATTCGGTTCCAACCGTGGTCAAGCGCATCAACAACTCGTTCCGTCGTGCTGACCAGATCCAGTGGAAAGCCGGCAAAGGCCCGGGCGACGAAGGTTACATCGACTACTTCGCACCGATCGTGGCTGACGCTGAAGCCGGTTTCGGCGGCGTGCTGAACGCTTACGAGCTGATGAAAAGCATGATCGAAGCAGGCGCCGCCGGCGTTCACTTCGAAGACCAACTGGCTTCCGTGAAAAAATGCGGTCACATGGGCGGTAAAGTACTGGTTCCAACTCAGGAAGCCGTACAGAAGCTGACCGCTGCGCGTCTGGCTGCTGACGTTGCCGGCACCCCGACCATCATTCTGGCCCGTACCGACGCGAACGCCGCTGACCTGCTGACCTCCGATTGCGACCCGTACGACCAGCCGTTCGTGACTGGCGAGCGCACTCAGGAAGGTTTCTACAAGGTACGTGCCGGTCTGGATCAAGCCATCGCTCGTGGTCTGGCTTACGCGCCATACGCCGACCTGATCTGGTGCGAAACTGCCAAACCGGATCTGGACGAGGCTCGTCGCTTCGCCGAAGCGATCAAAAAGGAATACCCGGACCAACTGCTGTCGTACAACTGCTCGCCTTCCTTCAACTGGAAGAAAAACCTGGACGACGCGACCATCGCCAAGTTCCAGCGCGAACTGTCCGCCATGGGTTACAAGCACCAGTTCATCACCCTGGCCGGCATTCACAACATGTGGCACAGCATGTTCAA
>NZ_JBIVJB010000106.1:7059-14857 GCF_044750025.1 Pseudomonas sp. NPDC088885
GCCCCCGCCTTCACCCCCTCTGGCCCCGCATGTTCCACCTGGCGCACGACGCCGCCCGCAACGACATGACTGCTTACGTGAAACTGCAAGAGCAGGAATTCGCTGACGCCGCCAAGGGTTACACCTTCGTGGCTCACCAGCAGGAAGTGGGCACCGGCTACTTCGACGACATGACCACCGTGATTCAAGGTGGCTCGTCTTCGGTAACCGCACTGACCGGTTCGACTGAAGAAGAACAGTTCCACTGATTCTGCTTCGCCTGAGCAAACGGCCTTTGCGGATCGGATAGAAAGCTAACCGCAGAGCCGCAAAACTGACGCCCCGACTGGTTCGGGGCGTTTTTTTTGTCTGGGATTTGGCGGTCTGTTGAGGTGCTTAAACACAAATCCGCATGCGCGTTTAAATTACACAAACCGTTACGCCATAAAGGCTACAACGCCTTGCGCCGTTACCTACGCGCACCTCAGAATTCGCCGGCATACGCTGCTATGGGTCGGGTTATATCGTCTGCCTGTCACTGAAAAACAGTGATCGGGTTTGGTAGCCCGTTTCTAAGCGTGTGTTGACGCCTGATGCAGTCCCTTTTTTGGGGACTCGGCTTTTATGGCGGCCATGCGTGGGGCTCCTTCGGGAGCGCCGGGGTTTTACTCCGCTTAGACCGGTCTACCAACCCGCGCCTGGCCGCCACCCTCGTTTGGTAGCGAGAGTGATGGCTCTTCATTTTACTGAGTGGAGTTCCATCTATGTTCAAAGTCACGCCCAACCCACCGGAAACCGATCCGATCCCGTTTGACCCGTCGCTTGAACCTCAAAAGATAAAAGAGGCGAAAGAGCGGGCCATCAATTTCTACCTCAACCCCGATTCACTGAAACTCTCAATCCCATCCCGCAAAACCAGCAAGATCTTCCTGATCGACCCCGCCGTAGACAAAGAAACCTTACTCGTCGAAGCCTGCGAATCGTTAGCCGCCGCCAACGACATGGCCCGTGAAATTGGCGATGTCGTCGACAACTCACAGCGCCGATCCCTGTTGATGCTGCATCAGGTAATCATGCTGAGTGAACTCATGGTCAATCGAGTCCTGGACGGCCGACGCCTGCCGCACTAACAAACTCCCCACAATTCCCTGTAGGAGCTGCCGAAGGCTGCGATCTTTTGATCTGCTTTTGTAAAACCAAGATCAAAAGATCGCAGCCTTCGGCAGCTCCTACAGGGTGTCATTTATCCATCGGAGTTTCAGTTGATGTCCGAAACCACAAACAATCCGCCGGTCACAGACCCGGCGTCACCCTATGAATCACTCAATTCGAAAAAGCTTCATGCGGCGGCTGAGCGCGCGCTCGATCATTATCTTGCGCCTGAGAAAATCATGGCCACGCCGTACAGCCCCAGCACGTTGTTTATGGTCAATCCGCAATCTGACACCGAAACTTTGCTGGCCAATGCTTGCGAATCCCTGGCCTCGGCCACGGTGATGCTCGGTGATTTTGCCGGGATGCTGGAGGGGCCGAATCGCAATACGTTATTGGGGATTGCGCAGGTGGTGATGTTGGGGGAATTGGCGGTGAACAAGGCGCTGGATAATGTTGTGCCGAGTCCGTGAACCGCGACCCTCACCCCAACCTCTCCCAGAGTTATTGGGGACTGACCGAGTTGTCTGGGCGTTATACATCGACCTGAAAAATCCAGTCGATTATGGATTCAAAGCGGCACGTTCAAGTCGGCGTATCCCTCCAGCATCCCCCATTCAGTCCCCTCGCCCTCTGGGAGAGGGCTAGGGTGAGGGGCTTTTCAAGCTGACCGCTGACCGCTGATCGCGCAGGCAGATCTGCTCAACAGCATCCGCGCAATCTTCAGTAAACGTCTGTAATGGATCAACGTCCTTTCCCCTCACCCCAGCCCTCTCCCGTAGGTAGAGGGAGCCGACCGAGGTATCTGGCGTTATACATCGACCTGAAAAATCCAGTCGATTATGGATTCAAAGCAGCACGTTCAAGTCGGCGTATCTCGTGAGCATCCCCCACTCAGTCCCCTCTCCCTCCGGGAGAGGGAGCCGACCGAGGTGTCTGGCGTCATTCATCGACATGAAAAAACCAGTCGATTATGGATTCGGCAGAGCATCCGCCCGTCATCCCCCGTCCTTGACACTCCCCCACCAAACCTTCCCTACCTGTGACGACAGTTCACACCCTCTTTGAACCATTTAGGGCTAATGCCCTCCCCTTTAAGCGCTTAGGGTACGGCCCATCGCCGTGTCGTTGCGGCGTTTCAGACAATAATAAAGACGTTCATTCGAGGTACGAGCCGATGCGTGATGACAAAGACAAGGCTAACAACGAGCTAGGGAATGGCTTGAAAGGACGGCAGGTCACGATGATTTCGATCGGCGGCGTGATTGGCGCCGGTCTGTTTGTGGGTTCGAGTAATGCCATTGCCACCGCTGGCCCTGCGGTGCTGGTGTCGTATGTTTGCGCAGCGATCATTGTGGTGCTGGTCATGCAGATGCTAGGCGAGATGGCGACTGCGCGGCCGGACACCGGGTCGTTTTCTTCCTATGCCGATCAGGCGATTGGTCGCTGGGCCGGGTTTTCCATCGGTTGGTTGTACTGGTGGTTTTACGTGTTGGTGATTGCCATCGAAGCGATTGTCGCCGGCAATATTCTGGGCGACTGGTTGGGGATTTCGCATTGGGTGGCAGCGTTCGGCGTCACGTTCGCATTGATCCTGTGCAACAGCCTCAGCGTCGGTTCGTTCGGTACGCTGGAATATTGGTTGTCGCTGTTCAAAGTCGTGTCGATCGTCGGTTTCATCATTCTCGGTGTGTTGGCGATTTTCGGGATTTTGCCGGGTTCCTCGACCAGCGGGATTTCCAATCTCTACGCCAACGGCGGTTTTGCTCCCAACGGTAATGTGGCGATTGTCGCCGGCCTGCTGACAGCGATGTTCAGTTTCCAGGGCAGCGAGGTGGTGACCATTGCCGCCGCTGAATCCAAGGATCCGAAAGCCAACATCAAAAAAGCCATTCGTGCCGTGGTCTGGCGTCTGGGCTTGTTCTATCTCGGCTCGATGTTTGTGGTGGTGTGCCTGATTCCGTGGAACGCCCCGGATCTGGCGCAGGGTTCTTACCAGGCGGTACTGAGCGCGATGAACATTCCGTGGGCGCCGCAGATCATGGGCATTGTTGTGCTGGTGGCGGTCACCAGTTGCCTCAATTCGGCGATCTACACCGCTTCGCGCATGGCCTACTCGCTGGCCCGTCGCGGTGATGCACCGAATGCGGTGTCGCACACCACCCGTCATGGCGTGCCGCTGCTGGCCGTCGCGCTGACATCGGTTGCCGCGCTGACGGCGCTGACCGCTAATTATCTGCTGCCCAAGCAAGTGTTTCAGTTTCTGCTGGCCACCAGCGGCGCATTGGCCTTGCTGATGTACCTGGTGATCGCCGTCACGCAACTGTGCATGCGCCGCAAATTGGTTGCACAGGGCAAAAAACTCGAAGTGCGCATGTGGATGTTTCCGTATCTGACGATCCTCACAATCGTGTTCATCCTCGGCGTGTTCGCGATCATGGCGGCCTTCCCCGGTCAGCGTGCGGAATTGCTCTCGACCCTTGGCCTGACTGCGGTGCTGGTGATCATCGGCGCGTATTTGCAGAAGTCGCAGCCCGAGCTGTCGGCCCGACGCAGTGCCATGGCGCCAGTTGAAACCGCCACCCCGCAAGTATTGGCCTGAACACCGCCCGCCGCTGTGACTGAGCGTCACAGCGAGTGTGCCGGCGACCCACTTTTTCACGGCTGATCGCCACCCTACTCTGCTTGAAACCCCGGCCAACAAACGACCGGGGCATATCAAAACTTACAAGGAACGCCTCATGAGTATTGCGCCTAAACCTGACGAACTGGCCATCCCGTATCAACTGCCGCAAGTGCCGTACATGGCGCCCGACATGGTGCACCCCGGCGTCCTCAGCCAATGGCTGGAAGACGATCAACTGTGGGTGCCGGTGACCGATTCGGTGTCGTTCAAACCGGTGTTGCTCAGCGTGTCCGGTGGCTACTACATCAACCTGCTGCGCGTGCGCAAAAGCGGCGTGCTCTCGCGTCATCGTCATACCGGCGGCGTGCACGCGATGGTGCTTAAAGGTCGCTGGTACTATCTGGAGCATGACTGGGTCGCCGAGGAAGGTTCGTTTGCCTTCGAGCCGCCGGGCGAGACTCACACCCTGTTCGTGCCGGAAGATGTCGAAGAGATGATCACCTGGTTCCACGTGCAGGGCGGTTACACCTACGTTGACCCGCAGGGTGTAGCGGTTGGTTACGAAGACGTTTTCACCAAACTGGAAACGGCCCGCGCGCATTACAAAAAGCTCGGGCTGCCAGACGATTACATCGAACAGTTCATTCGCTGATCGACGCCGTGGCAGGCGTCGGATCGACACGGGAGACAAGCATTGGATAACTACTCGCAGCTGCTGGCGTTTCTTTGGGCCACGGAGCACGGTAACTTTTCAGCGGCCTCTCGCGCCCACGGTCTGACGCCGTCGGCCATCAGCAAGCTGATTTCGCGTCTGGAAGATCGCTTGCAGGTGCGCCTGTTTCAACGCGGCACGCGCAGTTTGTCGCTGACCGAAGAAGGCGCGGCCTATCTGGTCAGCGCCCGCGCAGTGATCAACGCGATGGCCGAAGCCGACTCACTGGCCGAAGCGTTTCCGACGCGGGTCAGTGGCATGCTGCGGATTCACACGATGTCGACGTTTGCCAAACACCAGATCATTCCGTGGCTGCCGGAGTTTTTGGCGGCCTACCCCGGGTTGACGATTGATATCCAGATCGGCGCGCAATTTTCCGATCAGTTCGATCAAGGGCTGGATCTGGCGATTCACAGCGGCGTGCTGCCGGACTCCACGCGCATCGCCCGCAAGATTGGCCAGAGTCGCTGGATCATCTGCGCCTCACCGGATTACCTCGCCCGCCACGGAACGCCCGAGCACCCGCAGCAATTGCTTGATCACACTTGTTTCAGCTTCGGCTTCAACAGCGTGTGGAACGACTGGGATTTCCTCATCGATGGCAATCCGACCAGCATCCCGGTGATTCCCAAAGCGACTTTCGCTCAGGGTGATCTGCTGCGCGATCTGGCCCTCAGCGGCGCGGGCATTGTGCGCTTGGCCGAGTTTCATATTGGTCACGACATCCGCGAGGGCCGCTTGATCCCGCTGCTGCAGAGCTACAGCCCGGACAGCTTTGAACCGATTTACATGATCTACACCAATCGCAAGCACCTCAGCCCCAGGATCCGCGTGTTCCGCGACTTTCTTGAACAGAAACTCGCGCAGAGTCCGTGGAACACCGAGCGCGGCTGAACGCTCACCTATTAATAAGCAGAGGCTTCTATGCGTAACCTGATTGGCGATGTTTCCAGCGCCGCGCGCATCCTTCCGGAACTCAATGGCGAAACCCTGTTTATCCGCAACGGCAAGGATGCCTATGTGTATGACGATCAAGGTCGTCGCTACATCGACACCGCGCTTGGCTTTGGCGCGGTGCTGTTGGGGCACGCCAATAATCGCGTCAACGAGCAGGTGGCGGCGGCGTTGGCCGATTCTGCCGCGCCATCGTGGGCGCATGTCCGTGAACACGCGGCGGCCTCGGCACTGGCGGCGCACACCGGCGCGCTGAGCAAGGTGATTTTCACCAACTCCGGCAGTGAAGCCGTGCACCTCGCTTGCCGTGCGGCTCGCGCTTATACCGGGCGCGGGCGTATCGCGAAAATGGCGGCGGGGTTCGATGGTTGGTTTGATGACGTCAGCTTTGGCAATGTGTCGTCCAGTGAGGCGAATTTCGCTGATGGTCAGCGACCTTCTACGCCGCGCACTACGTTGCTGCGCTTCAATGACTTTGCTGATGTTGAGCGGTTGTTTGCTGAGGACTCGGACATTGCGGCGGTAATTCTTGAGCCGATGCTCGCTAATGCGGGATGCATCATGCCGGCGCCGGGGTATTTGCTGCATGTGCAGGAAGTCGCGCATCGGCATGGCGCGCTGGTTATCTGCGATGAAGTGTTGATGGGCTTTCGTTTGTTCGCCGGGCTCGCGGGTTTGCAGGCAGGGCTGGATCCGGACATCGCCAGTGTCGGCAAGGCGATTGGTAATGGTGTGCCGGTGTCGGCGATTGTCGGCAAGCCGCATATTTTGGCGGGGTTTGAGGAAGGTCGCGTGCTGCGTGGCGGTACGTTCAGCGGCAACCCGATGGCCTGTGCGGCGGTGATCAGCACCTTGGCGCAACTGGATGACGCGGATTATCAGCGTTTGATTGCTCGGGGGGAGGCGCTGCGTGTTTCGGTGGAGGCCTCGTTCAAGGCGCATGGGATGACGGTGAGCACCAGCGGTTACGGCAATGTGTTCGGGATCTGGCCTTCGGCGCAGGCCCCGACGAATTATGCCGAGGCGCTGGAATGTGGCGATGCGGAGTTTAGTAAGGCGCTGCATTTGGCGCTGCGCGAGGCTGGGGTGTTGGTAATGCCTTCGCCTTATGGGCGGGTGTATTTGTCGTTTGCGCATGATGACGGGGTGGTTGAGGAAATGAAGGCTGCTTTTGAGGTCGCGGCTTCGACGCTAGCTGGGCGGTTTGGCTGAGAGGATTGGAGGAGACAGGCCTGGCGTGCAAGGCGTCAGGTCTGGGGGTGATTGATTTACCGCTTTCGCGAGCAAGCTCGCTCCCACAGGGGTTCCCGGTAGTACACAAAACCCCAGGCACACCACAAATTGATGTAGGAGTGAGCCTGCTCGCGATGGCTTAAAATCAGCCAACATCTTCGGCACAGACACACCGCTATCGCGAGCAGGCTCACTCCTACAAGGTTCGCGTCCACGCCACAAATCAGTGTAGGAGCTGAGCTTGCTCGCGAAGGCGGTGTGTCAGGCAATAGATGTGTTGGCTGATCTGGCGCTTTCGCGAGCAGGCTCGCTCCCACAGGGGTTCTCTGTCGTACACAAAACCCCAGGCACACCACAAATTGATGTAGGAGTGAGCCTGCTCGCGATGGCTTAAAGTCAGCCAACGTCTTCGGCACAGACACACCGCTATCGCGAGCAGGCTCACTCCTACAAGGTTCGTGTCCACGCCACAAATCATTGTAGGAGCTGAGCTTGCTCGCGATAGCGGCGTGTCAGGCGATGAATGGGTTGGCTGATCTGGCGCTTTCGCGAGCAAGCTTTGCTCGTACGGGGTTCTCTGTCGTACAAAAAACTCGGGGACACCACGAATCATTGTAGGAGCCGGGCTTGCTCGCGAAGGCGGTGTGTCAGGCAATAGATGTGTTGGCTGATCTGACGCTTTCGCGAGCAGGCTCGCTCCCACAGGGATCTGCGGTGCTCGGACAAAACATTGATCCAGAGCGGTAGCGATGTAGGAAAAATCGTGTAAAACGGGCGCCGTCGCTACTTGCAGTAACGTGCAAGTAAGACAACTTCCCAATACCTAACCCGTTAAACAGTTACAAAACCGCGCCAAACAATATTGATTATCATTTAGCAGCAACTATGTTCGTTACATTTCAAACAAAACATATTTCCCGCAAAACCGGCTAATGCCCGCAACGCATGGGCTGGCGGGGCTTGGAGGTGCGCTATGTCCTTATTCCAATAAATAATTTCGCTATAGGAATTTTACTTGCCGGGTGTTTAGCCATAAAATCAGCGCGATTGATTGCTGCGACATATCGTCACTGCCTTATTTCTTTATCAAGCTCAGAGACCTTTGCTCTCTGTTAAGGATTACCAGCATGCCCGAAGCGACA
>NZ_JBIVJB010000107.1:0-14736 GCF_044750025.1 Pseudomonas sp. NPDC088885
GAGGCTTTGATCTGGGTTTCCAGAGTGTCGCGCTCGACAGAAGCCTTACGTTCGGCCATCACCAGCTCCGCAAAATCATTGGGCGAAAAAGGCAGCCATTATAGGCACGCGGGGCGCAAACAGAAACACGAGAGGTGATATGGCTGACGGATAGAATGCCCGGCTGTCGCGGGTAGACATGTCCATACAAGCCATTACAGGTAGCGCAAAAACAAATGTGGGAGCGAGCCTGCTCGCGAATGCGGTGGGTCAGCCAACACTTATGTCGACTGACACTCCGTCTTCGCGAGCAGGCTCGCTCCCACAGGGGTACTGCGTTTTACCACTTACTTAGTGAAACAGTACCGCCGTTTTCTGCAGGGTTACCCACACACCCCACGCCAACGGAATACCCACGGCCAACCAAGCAGCAATCGCCAGCGGCTTGCTGCCCGGCGCGGCTTTCCACTCCAGAACCGTGCTGGCATCAGCACCTTTGTCGTGACCCAGCGCCTGTTCGGCGGCCAGTTCAGCGTCGGTCATGAAGTACTTGTCGGCCACCGGACGAACCAGCATGTTGCACAGGAAGCCCAACACCAGCAGGCCGGCGAGGATGTACAAGGTGATGTCGTAAGCGGCAGCGCGTTCAACGCCGATGCTCAGCTGATATTCACGCAGATAGTTCACCAGCACCGGGCCGAGCACGCCAGCCGCCGCCCAAGCCGTCAGCAGACGGCCGTGGATCGCGCCAACCATTTGCGTACCGAACAGGTCAGCCAGATACGCTGGAACCGTCGCGAAACCACCGCCGTACATCGACAGAATGATGCAGAACGCCGCCACGAACAGCGCAACGTTGCCCAAATGGCCCATATTCGGAATCAGCGCGTACAGGGCAAAACCCAGGGCGAAGAACACGAAGTAGGTATTTTTACGGCCCAGATAGTCCGAGAACGAGGCCCAGAAGAAACGACCACCGATGTTGAACAGGCTCAGCAAACCGGTGAAGCCTGCAGCAATCGCAGCGATCGAAGCCAACTGACCGGCATCGAGCTGACCAAACGGCACATCAACGCCCAGCAGCTTGCCGCCGAACACTTCCTGCAACAGTGGCGACGCCATGCCGAGGATGCCGATACCGGCAGAAACGTTCAGGCACAGTACCAGCCAGACCAGACGGAATTGCGGGGTTTTCCACGCCACATTCACGTGTACGTGACGATTGGTGATCATCGCGTTTGCGGCTTTCTTCGCCGGCGCAGTCCAGCCTTCAGGTTTCCAGCCGGTTGGCGGAACGCGGTACGACAGAGCGCCACCGATCATGAACACGAAGTAGATCGCGGCCATGGCCACGAAGCTCTGCCAGACGCCAACGCCTTCAGCCGAGCCGAAGTGGCTCATCAGCGCAGTCGCCAACGGTGCACCGACCATCGCGCCGCCACCGAAGCCCATGATTGCCATGCCGGTCGCCATGCCGCGCTTGTCCGGGAACCACTTGATCAGGGTCGAGACCGGCGAGATGTAGCCCAGACCGAGACCGATACCGCCGATCACGCCCGAGCCAATCCACATCAGCCAGATCTGGTGGGTATAAATACCCAGCGCCGAAATCAGCAGACCGCCGCACCAGCACAGTGCCGATACAACGCCAGCCTTGCGCGGGCCAGCGTGCTCCAGCCAGCCACCCCAGATCGCTGCCGAGCAACCGAGGAAGATGAAGAACAGCGTGTAGATCCAGCCGAGCATGGAGATCGGCCAGTCGCATTGCGAGGAAAATACTTGTGCGATGAAGCTCATGTCCGGCGCGCAAGTCACTGGCGCGGTGACGCCCAGCGCCTTGGACAGCGGCAACCAGAACACCGAGAAACCGTAGGCCATGCCGATGCACAAGTGGATGGCCAACGCGGCCGGTGGAACCAGCCAGCGGTTGAAACCGGGCTTGGCGATGATGCGCTCCTTGGAGAGGAACGCAGGCTGGGCGGCGCTGAAGCCGTCCGCCGTAATGCTCGTGCTCATTGTGTATCCCCCAATTATTAGTATGGTTCGCCAGCCACTGTTCACCCTCGGCCTTATGCACGCAGGCATGACCGTTTTTTGGGTGAAGCTCCTTGAAGGCGCGACGTTAAGTCGCAGAGGGACGGACGAACGGGGCGAAGGTTACCATTTGCAGGTGACAGAAAAACCAAACTGATATCACCTTTTTCATGTCATCTGATCTCTACACCTGTGTAGGAGCTGTCGAAGGCTGCGATCTTTTGATCCTGTTTATGAAAAACATCAAAAGATCGCAGCGTTCCGCAGCTCCTACACGGGGCAATTTTTGCTGAACGACGGGTGAACCAAGTCCGGAAAATGGCGTCGCAAGCGGGGGCCGAACTGCGCCTGCTGGCACCTGCCGGACATCCTGAAGCTCTGGCCATCGCGGCGAAGTTGCACGCGCCATTAGCGGTACTGGCAACATGACGCCACACCGAACCGGGCATTTGCAGCGCTATACTCCCCGGCTAAATTACGAATTCGACTAATTACAAGGACTCGCCCATGAAAGCGTTCGGCAAAATCCTGGGTCTGGTACTTCTCGGGCTGTTGCTGATCATCGTGGCGGCAGGCTTTGCCCTGACCCACCTCTTCGATCCCAACGACTATAAAGACGAGATCCGCCAGATAGCCCGCGACAAGGCCCACATCGAGCTGACGCTCAATGGCGATATCGGCTGGAGCCTGTTCCCGTGGCTCGGCCTGGAATTGCACGAGGCCAGCGTCGCCACCCTGATCAAACCGGCCGAACCGTTCGCCGATTTGCAGATGCTCGGCCTGTCCGTGCGTGTGTTGCCGCTGCTGCGCCGTGAAGTGCAGATGAGCGACGTGCGCGTCGAAGGCCTGAACCTGCGCCTGAACCGCGACAAGGACGGTCATGGCAACTGGGAAGACATTGGCAAGCTGCCGCAGCCTGCCGGTGCAACGCCGCCTGTCGCAGCCAATCAAGCGGCCAGCGAAACCCCGCCAGCAGCGGAAAAACCACCTCAGCCAATCCGTCTCGACATCGACAGCCTGACCGTCAACAACGCCCGCGTTGAATACAACGACGAGAAGACCGGCAAGCAGTTCAGCGCCGAAAGCATTCAGTTGAGCACCGGCGCGGTTCACGATTCGACCAATATTCCGTTGAAGGCCACCGCTTTCCTCAGCACCAATCAGCCGATGCTGCGGGTTCGCACCGAGCTGAACGGCGAATTGCGCATCGAGCGCGCGCTGCAACGCTACAGGTTCGAAGACATGAAATTGTCCGGCGAACTGACGGGCGATCCGCTGCAAGGCAAAGCCATGACCTTCTCGGCTCAAGGCCAGGTTTCACTGGATAAAGCGGCGAACGTCGCCGAATGGACGGGGATCAAGATCTCCGCTAACCAATTGCGCGCCTTGGGCGAACTGAAAGCCAACGATCTCGACAAGACTCCACAGATCACTGGCGGCCTCTCCATCGCCCAGTTCGATCTGGCGAAATTCGTCGACAGCATCGGCCAGACACTTCCAGCGATGGCCGCCGGCAGCCTGAGCAAAGTCGAACTGGTCAGCCGCATTGCCGCCACGCCAACCAGCGTCGCGTTCGACAACATCAACCTGAAAGTCGACGACAGCAGCTTCAGCGGCCGCATCGCCGTCGAGGATTTCGCCAAGCAATCGCTGCGCGCGATCCTCAAGGCTGACACCTTCAACGTCGACCGCTACCTGCCGCCGAAATCGGAAAAAGCCGCCAACGCCACGCAAGTACGTCAAGCCGAAGTTGCCAGCACCGAAGCCGACGCCATGGCCGGCGCCGGCAGTACGCCGCTGCCGGACAAGCCGACCAAAACCGCGTGGAGCACCGATCGCCTGTTGCCGGTGGAACGTCTGGCCAAGCTCGATGTGGACGCCGATCTGACCTTCGGCCAACTGACCCTCGACAAATTGCCGATCCAGAACGCCGCACTGAAAGCCACCGGCCAGGGCGGCTTGCTGACCCTGACCAACCTGAGCGGCGACTTGTACAACGGCAACTTCGCCGCCAATGGCACCCTTGATGTCCGCCAAACCGCGCCCGTGCTGAATTTGCAGACCAAGCTCAATCGCGTGCCGGTCGATAAAATCCTCGAAAGCCAAGGCAAGAATCCGCCGGTGAAAGGTCTGGTGACGCTCACCAGTAACGTCACCGGCAACGGCAACAGCCAGCAGGCGCTGATCGAAAGCCTCAACGGCAACGCCAGTTTCGTGATCAACAACGGCGTGCTGCTCAACGCCAACCTTGAACAGCAATTGTGCAAAGGCATCGCCACACTCAACCGCAAAACCCTCAGCCGCGAGCCACGCGGCAAAGACACGCCGTTCCAGGAACTCAAGGGCAACCTGACCTTCCGCAACGGCATCGCCAGCAACCCCGATCTGAAAGTGCGCATCCCCGGCATGACCGTCAACGGTGACGGCGACATCGATTTGCGCGTGCTCGGCATGGATTACCGCGTCGGCATCATCGTCGAAGGCGACACCAGCGCCATGCCGGATCCGGCCTGTCAGGTCGGCGAAAAATTCGTCGGCATCGAGTGGCCGCTGCGCTGCCGTGGCCCGCTGGAGCTGGGCGCGAAAGCCTGCCGCGTCGACAACGATCGACTCGGTCAGGTCGCGACCAAACTGGCTGGCGACAAGCTCAGCGACAAGATCGACGAGAAACTCGGTGACAAGGTCAGCCCGGAATTGAAAAACGCACTGAAGGGGCTGTTCAAGCGATGAGAGCGGAGCAGTTTTCCACGGCGGTGCTGGATTGGTTCGACCGCCACGGCCGCCACGATTTGCCTTGGCAGCAGGACATCAATCCCTATCGGGTGTGGGTGTCGGAGATCATGTTGCAGCAGACTCAGGTCAGCACCGTGCTCAACTACTTCGACCGTTTCATGGCTGCGCTGCCGACGGTCGAAGCGCTGGCAGAAGCGCCGGAAGACGAGGTGCTGCACTTGTGGACTGGCCTGGGTTACTACACCCGCGCGCGCAATTTGCAGAAGACCGCGAAGATCGTCGTCAGCCAGTACGGTGGCGAGTTTCCGCGTGACGTTGAAAAGCTTACCGATCTGCCGGGCATCGGCCTGTCCACTGCCGGCGCGATCGCCAGCATCAGCATGGGCCTGCGCGCGCCGATCCTCGACGGCAACGTCAAACGCGTGCTGGCGCGTTTTACTGCGCAAGAGGGGTATCCCGGCGAGCCGAAGGTCGCCAAACAGCTCTGGGCCAACGCTGAGCGCTTTACGCCGCACGATCGGGTCAACGCCTACACCCAGGCGATGATGGATCTCGGCGCCACGCTCTGCACGCGCAGCAAGCCGAGTTGCCTGCTGTGTCCGCTGGAGCGTGGTTGTGAAGCGCACATGCTCGGCCTCGAAACCCGCTACCCGATTCCCAAGCCGCGCAAAGCCATCCCGCAGAAGCGCACGCTGATGCCGATGCTCGCCAACGGCGACGGTGCGATTCTGCTTTACCGTCGCCCCTCGAGCGGTTTGTGGGGCGGTTTGTGGAGCCTGCCGGAACTCGACGACCTCGACGACCTGCAACACCTCGCCGATCAGCACGCGCTGACCATGGGCGAGCAGCAGGCACTGCCGAGCCTGGTCCACACATTCAGCCATTTCCAGCTGTCCATCGAACCCTGGCTGGTCCAGGTGCAGGAGGCCGCCCATCACGTGGCCGAGGCCGACTGGCTCTGGTATAACCTCGCCACCCCGCCGCGCCTGGGCCTCGCCGCCCCGGTCAAAACCTTGCTCGAACGCGCGGCCGCCGTCTTGAATGCAGGAGAGTCGCCATGACCCGCACCGTAATGTGCCGCAAGTACAAAGAAGAACTGCCAGCCCTGGAACGCGCCCCTTTCCCGGGCGCTAAAGGTCAGGATATTTTTGACCACGTCTCGGCGAAGGCCTGGGCCGACTGGCAGAAACACCAGACCCTGCTGATCAATGAAAAGCGTTTGAACATGATGAACGCCGAAGACCGCAAATATCTTCAGGGCGAAATGGACAAGTACTTCTCCGGCGAGGAATACGCTCAAGCCGAAGGCTACGTTCCACCTGCAGAGTAAACCCCGGAAATCGGGGGTCGGATCGTAAGCGACGGAATTAATTTAAGAAATTTTAAAAAAGTCGTTGACGTAAATCCGAAAAACCCTTTTAATGCGCCCCGTTGCCCAGATAGCTCAGTCGGTAGAGCAGGGGATTGAAAATCCCCGTGTCGGCGGTTCGATTCCGTCTCTGGGCACCAAATACCGAAAACCCTGAATCGCAAGATTCAGGGTTTTTTTATGTCTGCGATTTGGCAGACGTTGAAATCGCCTGCATCTTTAGCGACCTAAGCTGCCACTCCTATGCACTCACTCAAGCCTGTCATTCGCTGGCTCGACACAAGCATGCTATAGATGAGTGGTACCCTCTTGGATTGCGATTTTAACTGTACAAATGTACAGTCTCTTTCACCAAGCGGTTACCTCAAGCGACCGCTGGGCAGAACCTGTTAATGAGGTTCTTGACTAACACATTGGCGGGCCGATAATCCGGCACCATTTTCAACATGTCCCTATGGATTGGGGAAAGGGGTTCAACTGTGATCTTCAGCGAACAAAAAGTAGCCCAGATGGCGGTTTACTTTTTGCAAAAACGCGGCGGACGCATGGCCTACATAAAACTCATGAAGCTGCTTTATCTGGCTGACCGTGAGTCGATGGATCGCTATAGCGCCCCCATATCGCACGACTCGCACGTCTCGATGGCGCAGGGCCCTGTGCTGTCTACAACGCTCAACCTCATAACAGGTCAAATCCAGTCGTCTGTCTGGCGAAGCTGGGTAACCTCCGAAGCACAATTCGAAGTATCTCTAAGCCGCGGGCAGACAGACGTCGAAGATTTGGACGAGCTGTCGGATGCAGATATTGAAATCATGGAGCACGTCTGGGAACAGTTCGGGCGAATGAAGCGCTGGGAGCTCGTTGATTACACTCATGAGCACCTGCCAGAGTGGGTAGATCCGGGTCGTTCTTCAACTCCGATCAATCCTCGCGCTGTATTCAGGGCGCTTGGCAAGGACGAAGGTCAGGCAGAAATGCTGGCTCGGGAATTGTTTGAGCGAAAAAGTCTAGGAAGGGCTATTTCTGAGTTGATCTGATGCCAGGGAATATTTTAAGAAAAGGAACTCTACTGATACTCAGCGGCCCATCCAATCATCTTCACATTGTGATGAATGATCCCGTCTACTCTCATGAACATGGCTACGACGGTGTCCTGGCTGTAAATATCTCTTCGGTAAAACCAGGGATCTACCACGATCCTTCATGCATCCTGACTACGAGATGCCATCCTTTCGTAAGATGGGATAGCTGGGTGGTCTATAAGGAGGCTGCCGTCTTTGACTCATCACGTCTCGATTTGAAAGTTGACGAGGGAGAAATCGTCGCCCATCAACCTGTTCTTGATGACTTATATGGAAGAGTTAGATCGGGATTTGATACCTCCCGACACCTTCCTAAAAAGATTGGTAGATTCATACGACAGCATAATTTCTAGCAACATCGTCTTGGGTAGATCAGGTCATATGGATCTGCTACCTGACCTGAAAGCCAAATAAGATCAGCGATCAGCTTTGGATTAGCGGAGCAACGATGATGGAATACGACGACAAACTGATTGAAGAAACCGTGCTTGCCCTGCTGGCAACCTTCAGCTTCAATAACGGCAATTCTTGGAAAGGTTTCGACTTCGAGGTCATGAATCGGCTTCATGAACATGGCTTCATCAGTGACCCGGTGAACAGGAAGAAATCGGTTTGGTTAACCGCTGAAGGGCTGGAACGAGGCAGACAGTTAGCTGATCGACTGTTTGGAGATGAGGCTCAAGCTGAGCATGTATCGGACTCGGATTCCTGACTTCAGAATACGACGACACGCCAAATGTAAAATCTCGTCTTCCACCAAATACCAAAAACCCTGAATCGCAAAATTCAGGGTTTTTTATGTCTGCGATTTGGTAAGGCACGGTTTCATATCGACGGAATCGCCGCACAACGTTTCCCTCCCCTCTCTCTACCCCCTCCCAACCAGCATCAGACCGCGATCAGACCGCGATCAGACGACGATGCCTACAACGCGCGGAGTCGCACATCCCTGAAGTCTCTCAAACCTGTCGGAACGCTCCGTAGGCCACAGCGGAAATGGACGACATACACGACGCTTCGGTTTAGGCAAAATGCGATGAAGAGTTGCCGCATCGCTCCACACCAGATTCACAACACGGAAGTAACCTGAAAACGAGGGAACACAATGTCTTGGGACATCATCGGCATGCTCGCGCTCGTCGCGTTCTGCGCCGGTTTTTTTGATGCGATCGCTGGGGGCGGCGGTTTGATCACCCTGCCTGCTTTATTTCTGGCGGGGGTGGATCCGATCAGCGCCATTGCCACGAACAAGTTTCAGGCGGCATCAGCCACGATCTCGGCCACGGCAACCTTTGCCCGCAAAGGCTTGATCGAATGGCGGGAAGGTCGCTATCTGATGATCTGTGGCTTCATTGGCGGCGCCAGCGGTGCGCTGCTGGTCAGCTCAATCGACAAGCGCTACCTCGAAGCCTGCGTGCCGATCATGTTGATTCTGGTGGCCATCTATTTTGCGCTGTCGCCAAAACTGGCGAATGAAGATCGACGCAAGCGAATAGGAATTCTGCTGTTTTCATTTACCGTTGCGCCCATCCTGGGCTTTTACGACGGTATATTCGGGCCGGGCGTGGGTTCTTTCTTTATCGTAGGATTTGTCCTTCTGTGCGGCTTGGGCATGATGCGCGCCATGAGTTTTACCAAGCTCGCCAACGCATCCTGCAATCTGGGTTCGCTGGCGGTGTTCATCACCAAAGGCGTGATCATCTGGCCAGTCGCAATTGCCATGGCACTGGCGGCGTTTGTCGGCGCGCAGTTAGGCGCGCGTGCCGCTGTTCGGGTCGGGCCGCGACTGATTAAACCGATGCTGATCGTGGTTTGCTGCGCCTTGGCCATCAAACTGCTGAGTGTTGAAAGCAACCCATTGCGCGTTGTGCTCTCGCAGGCAGTGGCCTCGTTTTAAGCGCCAAAGCGCCGCAATCTTGAAAAACCCGCGATCCCCCCAGCGATCCGCCCTTACGGAAAAGGGACATCCTAGATGAACCAGAAACGAACTCGCATCCCCCTGCCCCATCCGCCGCCACCTCGGGAAAGCCTGGTGTCGAGAGGACTGGCGATCATGATCAGCGTGTTTCTGATCAGCACCGGCGCGCTGCTGTGCTACTCGGTCATCGACGGCTTGATTCACGACACCATCACCACCACCACTCGCGGCGGGCCGGCCAAGGTCTACACCCTTGCCGGGCAACCGGGCGCGTACTGGTTTCATATCGTTTTTGAAGGATTTTTTGGCGGATTGCTGCTGGTCGCAGGTGTGGCGTGGCATCGACTGACGCGTATTGGCAAACCTGCGAGCAGGGCCCGGCGTAAATACCGGTAGCACTTGGCGCTCGTAAGAAATGGACTACAGACTCTGCCCGCCAACGTCCTTTTCCTCGGTAGTGTCCTGCATGACCAATCGCCTCTTCCTGCGGATCTCACCGTCTCTCCCGACATACTCAAGCGGCGCCGCCGGGCATGCTTTTGCGTCTGTTCACAACTACGCGGAAGACCCGATGAGCCAGTTAAAACCTGCTGACACGCAAGACCCGAAAATCGATTCATTGCTGGGGGAGCTTGGCGAGTTGATTCGTCAGGCGCGGCAAAAAGTGCTGCGAGCGGTTGATACGATTCAAGTGCAGACCTGCTGGCAGATCGGCCGGCATATCGTCGAGTTTGAGCAACAGGGCGCCCAGCGTGCGGGCTATGGAACGCAACTGCTGGCTCTGCTGGCGAAGGATCTGACGGCTCAGTTCGGGAAGGGGTTTGACGCATCAAATCTGCGCTATATGCGCCTCTTTTATCAGGCGTTTCCAATTCGTGACGCACTGCGTCACGAATTGAGCTGGACCCACTATCGTCGGCTGTTGGGAGTGAACAATGAAAAAGCGCGCCATTGGTACATGGAAGAATCCGCCAACCTGAACTGGTCAAGCCGCGCCCTCGATCGCCAGATTCTCACCCTCTACTACGAGCGACTCCTCCTGAGTCGAGACAAAGCCGACGTGATCGAAGAAGCCACCACCAATATCGAAGCGATGAAATGTAATCCGCGTGAGTTCATTCGCGATCCGGTCATGCTCGAGTTTCTCGGCCTGCCGTCAGCCGGCAAGGTCAGGGAAAGCAGTCTCGAACAAGCCCTCATCGATCACCTGCAGGGCTTTCTGCTCGAACTGGGCAAAGGCTTTTCCTTCGTTGCTCGCCAGCAACGCATCAGTACCGACGGCGTCGATCTGTACATCGATCTGGTGTTCTACAACTACCTGCTCAAATGCTTTGTGATCATCGATCTCAAACGCGGCAAGCTCAGCGCCCGCGATGTCGGGCAGATGGACATGTATGTGCGCATGTACGACGAGCTGATGCGCAGCGAGGGCGACAAGCCGACAGTCGGGATTATTTTGTCTGCCGAGAGCAACGATTCGGTGGCGCGCTATTCAATGCTCAAAGGCAACGAGCAACTGTTCGCCAGCAGTTACAAAACCATATTGCCGAGTGAAGAAGAATTGCGCGCTGAACTCAATCGCGAACAGGCCTTGATCGAGGAACGCATGCTGACTCAATCCACTGAATAAACCCTACGGATTGTTCCCGGGCGGCGCGGAGACTATCGTTGGCAGCTTACCCGTCAAGGTCGAGAGTCATGAGCTGTCAGGACATGCCCGCAACGCAGGATGTGCAGTCAAGGTCGCCGATTTTGAATACTGCTCAAGGCGAGCCTTTCAAAGAATCGGCCGACGACGGGTACGTGCTGGGCGGCTTCACCTGGCGCCACACATCCCCCGACACTCAGCGCCCGGTGGTCATCATCAACGCCGCCACCTCCGTACGCTGCCGCCACTACTCGCGATTCGCCGCCTATCTGTTCGCCAATGGCTTCGACGTCATTACCTACGACTACCGCGGCATCGGCGAATCGCGACAGGCTTCGATCAAAGGCCTGAACGCTTCGTGGACTGATTGGGGCGCGCTGGATTTCGAGGCGATGCTCAAGCGTGCGCAACGCGAGTTTCCCGGTCAGCCGATCGATGTGGTCGGCCACAGTTTTGGCGGTTGCGCGGCGGGTTTGGCCGAGTCCGGGCGAGTTATCCGACGGTTGGTCACTGTCGGCGCGCAGTTCGCCTACTGGCGAGATTATGCCCCCGAGCATCGCTGGCGCATGTTCGGCAAATGGCATCTGCTGATGCCGTTGATGACCCTGTTCTGCAGCTACTTCCCCGGCAAACGCCTCGGCTGGCTGGAAGACACACCGACGGGCGTCGTGCGCGACTGGAGCACGCCTGCCCCGCGTTTTGAAGGGCGCCCAAGCGGTCGCGCACTGATGAAAAAAACCGGCACCCTGCCCTTCGCCAATGTCCGCGCGCAGACGCTGGCCATCAGCATCAGCGACGATCCCTACGGCACGATTGCGGCCATCGAACGCCTGCTCGGCTACTTCAGCAACGCTTCAAAAACCCACCTGCGCATCGAGCCGCAAGACATCGGCGAACAACAAGTCGGACATTTCGCCTTTTTTCGCAGCGCATACCAAGCCACACTATGGCCCATCGCTCTGACCTGGCTGCACACCGGCGCACTGGCCCCCGACACACCGGGGCGGCAAGTCCCGCGCAGCTGAGCCCTCTCAACGCACGACGGAACACATCATGGCCTCCGCCAACAAGCAGCAAAAACGCGCCACCCGGGCCAAAGCCAAGGCCAAGCAGAACCGCACCAAACGCGCTGAAGCGCCGGTTGAGCTGGATCCGAACGACGACCGCATCGACTTCGAATCGGTGGATCTGACCGAGCTGTTCAAGAAAATGATCGACGCAGAGAAGATCAGCCAGCGAGCCCTGTGCACCGCGTTCCTCGAAGACCCGCTGCTGGAACTGGTTTACGAGCAGGAAGGCGAAGAAGGCGCGATGGACTTCATCCTCGCCGCGCTGATCGAGTATCGCCAGTGGTCGCAGGAAACCGACGAGGCCGGCGCGCTGGCATGGATCGAATCACCGGCCTTCCAGGCCGACTATGTGGCGGCGTCCGACGCGATCGCCGCAAACACCCAACAGAAGAACTGAGCTCCCATGGCATCCCTGAACAAGCAACAGAAACGCGCCAAACGCGCCAAGGCCAAAGCCAAGCAAATCCGTATGGTCGGCCGCAAGCCACTGGAACAGGACGAAGACCTCGACCACCTCGCCGAGCCGGTGCCGGAATACGTCCTGGCGATGTTCAGCAAAATGCGCGACGCCGAAGCCATCAGCCGCAACGAAATGCTGCTGACCCTGCTGCGCGAACTGGCGTTCGTCATCGTTGATCATCCTGAACTGCTGGACATGGAAAACGCCGACAACGAAGGCATGGCCGCCACCCACCTGGCCGCCGACATGCTGATCGACTACCGCATGTGGGCCGAAGGCGTAACGATCGAAGAAGCCCAGGCCTGGCTGAGCGAGCCACAGTTCATCACCGATTTCGGGGTCGCGCTGGATGCTTATGGCAAGTCGGTGGAAGCACAGGAAGACAAGAGCGAATAAACATCGCTCACAAACAAAAACGGCCGCTAGTCATCACTGACAGCGGCCGTTTTGCATTACGCGTTATGGATCAGTTCAACACCACCGCGCCACGTTTTTCCAGCTTGCGACGGCGCGCTACCAGCAGGCCAGCAGCCACCACCATCAAACTCAGCAAACCAGTCGCGAGGATCTCCACGCGATGCGCTTCCTGGAACAACATGATCGTCAGGGCCGCGACGATGAAGATGATCACCGCGTAGGTCAAGCCCGGGAACAGCCACATGCTGAAGACGATTTTCTCGCCGCGTGCCATGCGCTGTTTGCGCATACGCAGTTGCGAGAAGGCGATTACCAGGTACACCAACAGGGCGATGGCGCCGGAGCTGGCCAGCAGGAATTCGAACACCGCGGCCGGGGCCACGTAGTTGGCGAACGTGCAGAGGAACGCTGCGCCAGTCGACAACATCACCGCCCAGTAAGGCGTGCCGCTTTTGTTGGTGCGGGTCGACATGGCCGGGGCATCGCCACGCTTGCCGAGGGAGAAGAGCATGCGCGACGAGGTGTAGAGCGCCGAGTTCAGGCAGCTGGTCACCGCGACCAGAACGACGATGTCGACGATCATTTTCGCGTTAGGAATGCCCATGCGCTCAAGCACGGTCTGGTAGGAACCGAGGTTGGCCAGCGTAGGATCGTTCCACGGCACCAGCGCCACAACGATGAAGATCGACACGAGGTAGAACAAGCCGATCCGCCAGATCACCGAGTTGGTGGCCTTGGAGATTTGCTTGCCTGGGTTTTTCGATTCCGCGGCCGCGATGGTCACGATTTCGGTACCCATGAAGGAGAACATAGTAGTCAGGATTGCACCCAGCACCGCGCCCATGCCGTTTGGCAGGAAGCCGCCGCTGTCGAACAGGTGCGACACACCGCTGACCTGGCTGTTCGGCAGGAAGCCGAAAATGGCCGCAAGGCCAAGGCCGATAAAGCCGATGATCGCCAGCACTTTAATCAGCGCAAACCAGAATTCGAACTCGCCGTAATTCTTCACGCTGAACAGGTTGGTGACCGTGAGCAACATGGTGATGATCAGCGCGAAAGCCCAAATGCCTACGCCCGGGAACCATGCGTGGAGGATGGTCGCGGCGGCATTGGCTTCCAGCGGAATAACCAATACCCAGAACCACCAGTACAACCAGCCGATGGTGAAACCGGCCCAGTGCCCGATGGCGCGGTCGGCGTAAGTCGAGAACGAACCGGTGTCCGGCGAGGCAACAGCCATTTCGCCGAGCATGCGCATCACTAACACCACCAGGGTACCGGCGGCGGCGTAAGCCAGCAGCACGGCAGGGCCGGCAGCAGCGATGGCGTGGCCGGAGCCAACGAACAGACCGGCGCCGATCACACCGGCGATCGACAACATGGTCACATGACGCGGTTTGAGCCCTTGTTCAAGGCCATTGGAGCTTGGGGTACTGCTCATCGAAACTACCTTTGCGAGGAAAGCGATTCAGTCCGTCCTGTCTGGTGTGTTCTTTCTCGTAAAAAGAAACCAACAGGGCGTTCCGGATTCTGCACGCAATAAATGCGCCAAAATGTTTCAAAGTCTTCTGGATCGCGGCTTTGCGTGCGACCGGACGGTCATCGCAAGTCCTTGAGATTAATGGCTATTCGCCAGAACGTTACCCTGCGACTCACTTTCAAGACAAATCAGCGCACCAGAAACACACTGAAAAAGTGTGGGATGCACAATAAAAGAGCGAAACCTGTACGTTCGGCCGGATAGCGCTTCCAACACCCCGCCAAAGCTGGCAACATCGCGCCTTTTTTTACGCGACACCCACGGGTTTGCACGATCAAACACCCGTTCGGTTGTTGATGGGGCGACAGTCTGCTGTGCCGATGCGACAACCTGCCACATGCCACCCGTTAACCGCTCGTAGCGCTGTTGGCTGCCATTGAAACGCTATGCTAGCTTGGCCGCCTCGCCAGGAAGGCCACCCAACAGCTGGAGCGCTACATATATGAGGTACGCACATGGCTGAGGCCACTCCCGCGCTTGAAATCC
>NZ_JBIVJB010000108.1:0-7502 GCF_044750025.1 Pseudomonas sp. NPDC088885
GGGTGGCTTGCAGGGTTTTCACCGAAGGGTCGGCGAAGCGGATGTCGACCTGATGGCTGCTGTTTTGCAGGTTCAGGTTCTTGCTGTTGACCAGCAGTTCTTGTTTGCCGCCCGGCTTGAGCGTGGTGCTCGCGGACATCTGTGCGTCTTTGCCTTCGCAGCCGTTGTCGAGCAGGGACATCATTTGGCGATAGATGGTCTCCTGGTCGAGGCGATACAGCGGCGAGAATTCCCAGATGAGAATTTTCGGCGGGGTCTTCTGGAATTCGTCGCTGCCGAGGTACTGCAGCATCGAACCTTCCAGACCACCGCCGGGGAACGCGACGTTGAGAATGTCGGCGCCGATGGCTTCTTCGAGGAAACCGGCGAAGTTGTAGTTCTTGCCGCTGTGCGAAGTACCGACGAGGGTGATTTGCGGGTTGCCGGAATCGCCGAACAGATCGCCGTCGCCAGCCTCGCCCTTAGGCTCGGTGGTGAACTGATCCATGTACTGGATCGCATAACTGGTGCCGCACAGTTGCCCGGCCATGTTGTGCAGGGTGCCGGTCTTGCCCATGCGCCCGGAGCGTTTGGTTTCGAATTCACGCTTGGGAATGTCGGCGAAGGCCGGGATCTGCTTGACCTTCTCGGCGACGATTTTCGCCGTGCGCTGTGCACCGTATGGCGTCCAGTGTTGGTCGCCGCGGAAGTAGAAGTCGTGGGCGGGCAGGGTGTCTGGCAGCGATTCGTTGGTCAGCGGCGACAGGTCTGGCACGACGTAACCCATCTTGGCGAAACGGCCGAGCATGGTCTTGTAGTTGCCCAGCGCTTTCTCGTAATCGAACGCGGCTTTTTCCTGCGGGTTGAGCTTGTTGCGGTTCACCAGGCCACGGGTTGGCTGGTAAACGATCACCAGCTCGACGCCTTTGGCCTTGAACGCATCGTGCAGCTGTTGCAGGCGTTTGTAGCCGGCCGGGGTGGTGTTGAACTCGGTGCGCAAATCTTCCTGAGTGCGGAACAGCCAGTCGCCTTGCGCCTGCACCAGCGTGGTGAAGTTCTGCTGATAACGCGTGGTGTAGTTCTTCGCGTCATGGGCGGCCGGGCACAGGTTGCAGCACGGTTCGGCGCTGAACTTTGGCGGCGTGGCGGCGGCGCCTTCATCGGCACGGGCGCCGTTGCTGGCCGCGAGAATGCCCACGGTCAGGGCCGACAGGCTGAGTAATTTGATCAAGTGTGGGTGCATAAAATTATCCTCAGTCCTGCATTTCGGTCTGGCGTTCGACAGGGTCGATCAGCACGGCTTTCTGCTGGCGCACCAGCAGGTCGAGAATTTCATCATGGCGCTCGCCTAGGATGCCGTTGAAGCTGATGCCGCTGGATTTGGTCGGCGCCAGCATCGACACGCGATACAGCTCGACACTCAAAGGCGAATCGATCGACAGCGGGCCGCTGCCATTGGCCGCCAGCTCACCGCCAACCACGATCAGCGACACCTGCGCATCGAACGGGTCGAGCTTGATGTCACGGTCGGTGTCGCTCAGATCCTTGATGTGGCCGTAAACGCCGGTCAGGCCGTTGGCCATGGCGACGTTTTCGTAGAGGCGGATGTTCACGCTGTTACGAATGCGAATGCCGTGGCGCTTGTTGCTGATGACCTTGTTGCCCCACAGCAAATTGTCGGCGGACTCGTAGAGCGTGATGCCGTCGGTGTGGTTCTTGTAGATCTCGTTGTAGGCAATGATGTTGTTGACGCTGTTACGGTCGATCACCAGGCCCGAGAGGTGGTTGTCGAAGCTCTTGTTGTTGAAGATGAAGCTGTCGTTGACCTCACGGGAAATAATGATCCCGTGCTTCTTCTTCGTGCCGTGCACGGTGTTCTCGGCAATGATCAGGCCGTGAGAACGGTCGTGCGGGTCGATGCCGTAAACGATGTTGTCTTTGTAGGTGTTGCCCTTGACCACGAAGTCGCGGGTCTCGTAGCAGTAGAAGCCGTACCACATGTCGGAGAACTCGGAGCCGACGATCCAGCCAGTAGGTTCAGGACGCTTGAGCACCTTGGCCATGTTTGGCGTGTACTGGGAAATACTCACGCCGTACGACTTACTGTTGGCGTAGCCGAAACTGGCCATTTTGCTGTTGACGATGTAGGTCTCGGTGCCACCCCAGGCGAGCAGAAACGGGCGGAATTCCTTCGGCGAACGGAAGGTCGCCGGGCCGTTTTCCTTCTCGCGCCAGCCGGTGACTTTGGTGTCACGGAAGAACAGCTGGCCGTCGTTGACCATGAACGCACCGGCCTCCTGGGACAGACGCAGTTCCTGGGTCTGGCCATCGATTTCGAGGATGCCTTTACGGCCAACCACGATCGGCAGCTTCGACAGGTACACGCCCGGCGAGGTTTCGCTGAAATACTGCTTGGGCAGTTTCTGCGCCAGATCCTTGAGGTTCATGTAGCCGTCGTCGACGAAGATCGCCTGCGGGATGCCGTGCTGACGCACCACCCATTCGGCCATCTTGTTGTCACCGCCGATGAAGTCCTTCAGCGCGTCTTCCTGCATCATCCGGCGCACGCTGATCTTGCCCGGTTTGCTGCGGACGATCTTCGCCGCAGCGGCTTCGGCGGTGAAGCCGGAGAGGTCGGGCAGTTTCGGCGCGGCCAGATTCAGCGCGTCGGTTGGCGCGCTGCTGACGGTGTAGGTCTTGGCCTGTTGCAGTTCTTTGGCCACGGTGGCCGGCTTGGCCGGTTGTGGCGCCGTCGGCTCCACATTGGCGAAGGCGCCGGCGCTGGCCAGCAGCATCGCGCCGGCCAGCAGGCTGAGTGAGCCTATCCTGGTGCTGATCATGTCGGGCACTCCCTTGGCGGTTTGCATCAGAAGCGCCAGATCACGTCGATGAACGCGCGGTGCATGTACGAATCAACCTGCTTGCCGTAGGCATCGCCCGGTTTGAACACACCGCCACGGAAGCGCACGAGGGCCGAAGGCTCGTCGATCGACTGGCTAAGCGCCGCCGGCAACAGGCCTTGCTTGAAGTACTTGGTGACGACCAGATCCATCTCCTGACCGAGATCCTTGTTGCCGTCTTCAAGCGGCAGCGAGGTGCTGGAAAGGATCGCGCCGGTGGCGTCGTCGGTGTTGTTTTCCACGGCGTTGATGCCGTTGCTGCCGACCGGCTTGTTGCCGTCGACACGCCAGAACTTGTGGTAGATCAGGCTGGCGTCGTACTCGTCGTTGACCATCCAAGAACCGAACAGCGTGGCGGTCTGCATGTTGTTCATTTCGCCACGGAAGGCTTCGCCGAAACGGTGAACCCGCGAGCGCGTACCGGTGTAGTTGGAGCGGTTGCTCTCCAGACCGTTCTGCTCGTAATCGGCGCTGGCGCGGGCATACGCACCGCCGACTTGCCATTGCGGATCGAGGCGCAGACGCACACCGATGTCGGTGGCCCAGCCGTTGACGTCATCGCTGCGCTTGGCTTGTGCCGGGCGCGTGCCATCGGCATTCAGCGCGTTGACCGTGTCACGGTCGCCGCTCATGCCGGTGATGCTGCCCCAGTAGTTGACGGTGTTGGTGTTGCGCCAGTTGTAGGCGTCGCTGTCGGCGGTCAGGCCGATCCAACTGATGTCGCCGTTCTCGGTTTTATCCAGCGAATCACGCGGGACACCCGGCTCGGCGTAATCGAGTTTGCCGTCGTCGTGGGTATGGTGACCACGAATGCCGACCCACTGGCCCGGCGTCCACTGGTAAGCGGCATCGGCGTAGGCGTGCAGGCGATCTTTGTCTTTCGGCGCCAGCTCTTTCAAGTCGGTGCGGTATTCGCTGAAGCGTTCGGCGACACCGGCGTTGGCGCGCAACAGGGTGGTGTCGAAGGTCCAGTTCAGCGCTTCGATGTTGGTGTCGCGCCATTGGCCGTCGTCATTGCGCAGGCGCTGGCGACCGAACTTGAGCATCTCGCCCGGGTATGGCGTGAGGCCGCTGTAGCCGACCCAGAACTCGCGCATCGCCAGGTAGTTTTTCTTGGTTTTGCGATCGCCGTTGTCGGTGGCTTGTTCACCGTCGGATTGTTGCAGGGTGTCGGTTTCGATGATGTCGGTCGAGGTCACGGCCTGACCCATGGCGTAGGCGCTCCACGCGCCGCTTTCGCCGTAGATCCACGGACGCAGGTCGAGGCCGACGCCGTTGACGTCGCCGCCGCTGGCGGTGCCGAGGTCACGGTCGTCTTCGGACTGGCCGGTGACTTTCACTTCGAGGCCGAAGTTTTTGGTTTCAGTCATCGCGGCCAGTGTCGGGCAAGACCAGATCAGCGCGAAAGTGAGGCCAATACCGGCCTTCACGAATGGATTCAACTTCATAATTTTTCCTCGCCGTCTTCTTCTTGCAGGGCGTGCAGTTGCAGCGTGTTCTGGTTCAGAGCGCCACGGCTGGCTTGCTCCTGTTGCAGCAGACGTTGGGCTTCGGCCAGACGCTCGGGCGGCAATTGCGCGGCGAGGGTGGTCGCCAGCTCATCGGCTTGCGGGGTGTTTTGCGCCTTGGCCAGTTGGCTGAAGACGTAGGCGTTGAGCGGGTCGGGCTTGGTGCCCTTGCCTTGGGAGAACAGTTGCGCGATGGCGAAATCGGCGCTGTTCTGGCCGTTGCGCGCAGCGGTCAGCAAGTGGTCGAGGGCTTTCTGCGGATAGACCTTGCCGAGGTAGCCACGGCGATAGATCTGGCCGAGGTAGTAGTCGGCGGCGACTTCACGGCCAACGGCTTTCTGGAAATGTTCTTCGGCGACTTTGGCGTCGGCCGGGACCATTTTGCCTTCGTAGTAGAGCTTGCCCAGCAACAGCTCGGCGCGTGGCTGGTCGGCGGCGCGGCCGTTGTCGAGGTACTTCATCATCTGGTCGACGTCGCCCAGTTCCGGGTAGTCGTAAAGCAATTGCGCGAGGGTCACCCACGACGCCGGGTAGCCAGGAGCGATCGGCTCAAGCAACGACTGCGCGGTTTTTTCGTCGGGCTTGCCGAGGGTCGAATCGGCCAATACACGGGCCACGGAATCGACGCGCTGGGCGGTGACGGTGCCACGGCTGTAACCGGCCTGCATCTGCTTGATCAGCTCGGCTTGCTGTTCTGGCTGGGCACGTTTCTGATAGACCGTGGCCAGTTCGACGTAGCAGATGTCGGTGGTGTTGAGCGCGGCTTTGCAGATTTTTTCCACGTCATCCAGGTGCTGGTCGTAGGTGCCTTGGGTGCGATACAGCAGCACCTGCGCCAGACCCGCTTCCGGGTAACCGGATTTGCGCCACTGATCGATCTGCTGCTGCGCGTTGATGTTCGGGAAGCTGTGCGGGTATTGCAGGTAGAGCATCGCCAGCGGGATCAACGTGTTGCCTTCGCCATTGGCGGCGGCTTTTTTCAGCAGGGTTTCGGCTTCGTGGTGCTCGGCTTCGGTGGAACCCGGTTTGGCCACCAGCAAGCGGCCAAGACGCGCCTGAGCACGCGGCGAAACACTGGCGGCGGCGCGGTAAGTCGCTTCGGCCTGTTTCATTTGCTCAGGGTCGCGGCTGTCGACCTGGATATCGGCGAGACCGACTTGCGCTTCGCTGTAACCCAGATCGGCCAGTTGCTGATAATTCTGCGCGGCGGTGGCAGTGTCGCCCCGCTTGAGCGCTTCGTTGGCCAGACGCTGATCGGGCAGGCCGGCGCAACCGGCCAGAGAAACTGCCAATGCCAGCGAGCACACCATCAATCCCATGTGGGAGCGAGCCTGCTCGCGAAGCAGTCGACTCGGTACATCAGACAAACCGTGCGGACCCTTTCGCGAGCAGGCTCGCTCCCACAGGGTCGGCGGTGTGTTCAAGATAGGAGTAGTCACAGGCATGTCCTCGACTTAAAGACCGGCAGCCATGGCTTTGTCGATCAGCCAGTTCAGGTTCGGGCCACGGTCGCTGTTGACTTCCACCGGGCGGCCGGCGAGGTTGCTGTCGAGCGGCTCGTCTGGCTGGATCTGTACGCGGATGTCAGAGGACAGGTCGGCGCTTTTCAGGCTGGTGCTGCTGACGATCTTGCCGGTGCGGGTCTTGTCTTCGCCGGCGATCTGGAAGCTCACCGGAGTGCCCGGACGCACGTCGCCGAACTGGCGATAGGAGAAGCGCGCATCAACGGTGGCCTGAGTGTTGCGCGGCACCAGTTGGAAGATCACGTCGCCCTTGCTTGCGTATTGACCGTCCGCCACCAGTTGCTGGGCCACGGTGCAATCGCATGGCGAAGTCAGGGTGCCGGTCATTTGTTTGCCGAACAGTTCTTCAACCTTGGCCGGGGACAGTTGATCTTCTTCCAGATGGCCCTTGAGCACGTCGAGCATGCTGGTGCTGAAGGTCGCCAGTGGCGCGCCTTTGGCGGCAACGCCGTCGGACTTGATCAGGCTCTGCACGGTGCCGTCGCGCGGCATGGTGATGTTCATCCCCGGTACGCTGACCAGACCGGCCTGCGCGTGGCTGACGAAGTACATGCCGTACACCGATTTGAAAATGAAGCCCGCCGCGACCAGACCGACGACAAACACACCGGCGCTGAAGGTCACTGCTTTCAGTCGACCGAACGGGGTCATGCCGGAGCCGCCGTCCTTCACTTTGCGCGCCTTGGTGAAGTTGTCGCGCTGCAGCGTTGCCAGCACTTCACCCATGCTGACGATGTCGCCGGCCAGGTGCGAAGTGATCAAGTGGCGCAGGGTGGAAATGTCCTGCGGCTCGAGGTTCTGAAACTGGCAACCGACGCGGCCGGTCTGGCGGTCGTAAGAACGGATCTGCAGTTCCACGTCCATCGCCAGCCCGAGGTTGTCGATGACGAATTGCAGACGCGCCTTGTGCACGTCGCCAGCCTTGAGCGGCAACTGCCCGGCGTTGAACGCCAGACCACCGGCCGACAGGTCGATGACCCGCGCTTCAACCGGTGTCCGGTCGGGGCCGAAAAAGCGCAGTTTGGCCGGGATTTTCACGCGGGCGTGTTGGCGCTGGGCTTCGGATTCATGCACTACGTTGGCGTTGACGGCGGTATTCATAGGGGCGATTTCCTTGTTAATTCAATAGGGGCGGGTCAGACCATCATCAGCAGCACGGCGACAAAAATGCTGCCGGCGGAGAAGGTCATGGTCCGAGACGACCAGGTGTTGAACCAACGTTGAAAGCTGGCGAGATCACGGGTCAGGGATGTGGGTTGGCGTGTCCAGGATTGTTGGTCGAGGCGGAAGAACACGTAGATCTTCACCAGCGCGCCAACGATCTGGTTGTAATAAAGAATCGCGGGATAAGCCGGGCCGATGCGGTGACCGGAGCACGACAGCAACAGGGTCAGAATCAGGCGGGTGATGCCGATCCACAGCAGGTAAACGAGGATGAATGCGGTGCCGTATTTGAAGCTGGCGATGATCGCCACGGTCAGCCCGAGCAATGACGTCCACATCGATACGCGCTGGTCGAACAGCACCACCGAGGTGAAGGCGCCGAGGCGTTTCACACCCAGGCCCAGCGCTCGCGAGTTCTGGCGCAGATT
>NZ_JBIVJB010000108.1:7512-10003 GCF_044750025.1 Pseudomonas sp. NPDC088885
GGGTGTTCAACGGTGTTGATCGCCGCATCAGGCACGTAAAAGGTGTCGTAGCCCAGACGCATCAGGCTGAACCAGCTCGACTTGTCGTCGCCGGTCAAGAACTTGAAACGGCCCAGACGCCAGTGTTGCAGCGAGTCGCTTTCAACGTCGGCGATGAATTCCGGATTGGTCACCACGGACGCTTTGAACACCGACATACGGCCAGTCATGGTCAGTACGCGCTTGGACAGGGCCATCGAGCACATGTTGATGTGACGCTGGGCGAAACGCAGCTTGTGCCATTCGCTCATGATGTAGCCGCCGCGCACTTCGCAGAATTCGTTGGTGGTCAGGCCGCCGACGTTGCCGAACAGCTGGAACCACGGTACGGTCTTGCGCACGGTGCCTTCGCCGAGCACGGTGTCGCCATCGATCACGGCGACCACGGCACGGTCGTCCGGCAGGTGACGGGAGATCGCGCGGAAACCGTAGGCCAGGCCATCACGTTTGCCGGTGCCGGGAATGCGCACGAAGTCGAGCTTCACGCGCTCTGGCGGATTCATCCGCGCCCACAGTGCCTTGACCAGCAGCTCATCGGACATTTCGACGATCGAGCAGACCACGGTGGTCGGCAGTTCGCAGTCGATGGCTTCGCGGATCACCGAGCTGTAGACCTGCGCTGTGGTCAGCGCGTCGATACGGAAACTGGTGACCATCAGAAACACATGCGACGGATCCGCCGCTTTACCCAGCTTGCGCACTTTACGGCGCAGGTGCGGGTAAACGATGTAGAGGAAAATCATGCCGCGCACAAAGTGCGTTGCACCCATCGAATAGCGCCAGATACCCACGGCGCCAATCAGGAAAATGAAGTCCTTCGACTCGGAGTCGAACGTGGACGTGGGCAGCATCAAGGCCAGGCCCATCAGCAAACTTAGGTAAAACAGCCAACCGGCGGCCTGAAGTAGGCCGTGTTTTAGCCTGTGCATAATCTGCATCCGTCTCTATCTCGGGCCGGGCCCGATGGGGTTAAGGCAGGCTTACAAAAACTTGCAAGGACATGTAGGAGCTGCCGAAGGCTGCGATCTTTTGATCTTTGGCGGTTCACTCGGAACTCAAGCGTTGCCGGTAAAGATCGCAGCCTTCGGCAGCTCCTACATTTGGGTTCTGTTGCACGGCGTCGCGAGGGCGGCGCCGTGCAACGTCTGCCTTACCAGCAAATGCCTTCGGTACGGGTGCCAGCGTCGGTGGCCTTGGCCATGAAGCCGACCAGGTCGATGACCTGTTTGCCGTGCGGAGCCTGTTGCGCCAGCGCGCGGAATTTCTCGTCGCGGTTGCCGAGGATGATCACGTCGGAGTTGTCGATCACCGAATCGAAGTCCGCGTTGAGCAGGGACGATACGTGCGGGATTTTCGACTCGATGTAGTCTTTGTTCGCGCCGTGAACACGGGCGTACTCGACGTTGCTGTCGTAGATGCTCAGGTCGTAACCCTTGCCGATCAGCATCTCGGCCAGCTCGACCAGCGGGCTTTCGCGCAGGTCGTCGGTGCCGGCCTTGAAGCTCAGGCCGAGCAGGGCGACTTTGCGTTTGTCGTGGCTTTCAACGATGTCGAAGGCGTTCTGCACTTGCGATTCGTTACTGCGCATCAGCGAGTTGAGCAGCGGCGCTTCGACGTCCAGGGAACCTGCGCGGTAGGTCAGGGCACGCACGTCTTTCGGCAGGCACGAACCGCCGAAGGCGAAGCCTGGGCGCATGTAGTACTGGGACAGGTTGAGGGTCTTGTCCTGGCAAACCACTTCCATCACTTCACGGCCATCGACGCCGACCGCTTTGGCGATGTTGCCGATCTCGTTGGCGAAGGTCACTTTGGTCGCGTGCCAGACGTTGCAGGTGTACTTGATCATCTCGGCGACGGCGATGTCCTTGCGGATGATCGGCGCGTCGAGTTCTTCGTACAGCGATTGCAGAACGTCGCCCGAAGCCTTGTCGAATTCGCCGATGACGGTCATCGGTGGCAGGTCGTAGTCGGCGATTGCGGTGGATTCACGCAGGAATTCCGGGTTGACCGCAACACCGAAGTCGACGCCAGCTTTCTTGCCGGAGCAGTCTTCGAGAATCGGGATTACTACGTTGGCAACAGTGCCCGGCAATACGGTGCTGCGTACAACGATGGTGTGGCGGGTGGTTTTTTCACGCAGAACAAAACCGATCTCGCGGCACACGGCTTCGATGTAGTTCAGTTCGAGGTCGCCGTTCTTTTTGCTCGGCGTACCGACGCAGATCATCGACAGGTCAGTGTCACGAATCGCTTCGGCGAAGTTGGTCGTGCCACGCAGACGACCGGTTTGAATACCCTGTTGCAGAAGTTCGCCCAGGCCCGGTTCAACAATGGGAGATTTGCCAGCGTTGATCATGTCGATCTTGTCTTTGGCAACATCGACGCCAACCACGTCATGGCCCCGTGCAGACAGGCAACCGGCACATACTGCGCCAACGTAACCCAAACCAAA
>NZ_JBIVJB010000108.1:10013-14446 GCF_044750025.1 Pseudomonas sp. NPDC088885
CGCAATTACCTCTGTATATATCAGGCCTTAGAAGGCCGGAGTTAATGGTGTTCAGCGTTCACTAGTGCACTCGAAAGTGCGGCTTACAGGCGCCACAATGCCGTGTGCAGGCATACAAAGTTCCGAGTGTCTAAATAAGTGCACTCAAGATGTGCGCAACCAGGCCTTATAGTTATGACTTGCCCTGTTATGCAGCGGATCTTCCTTTGGAAGACTCAGGTGCATTCGTCTTGCGCGCTTGATGGCGGGCGGGAAGGCCCGTAGATCAAGCGGTTTGGTGCTCAGGCGAGCACGTTTATAGGGGCGCGGCCTTGGCCTTGTAGGGGATATTAATGCTGCGTATCTCCTGTCCTTCAGTGTGCTTTGCGACCGGTTAGTCATCTAGGCAAGTTGCTGTGACAACTTGGTTACATGGCTAATTGTCCTACGTAAGTTATCTCGTACAAACTCGGCGAGAATCGTTACCGGTGGTATGAACTACGCATTTGGACATAGTTCCAGTCCGCTCATCGCACCATCTGAAATTTTTTGAAATATTGACAAAGATGGCACTGGTCTCAATTTGATAGCACTTTCCGTTTCGCCCTTTATTGATAGGGGCGTCATTGCGCTAGATAGTTTTGTGCCACTACCTTGAAAAAAGTTACGTGCCACTACTGAAAAAAATGATCAGTGTCGAGTGAAACTAAAATTAGAAAAGACAGGGATTGTTTTCTGGCGCCATAAAAATGGCGAAATCAAGCGAGGAATTTTTGACGTCGTGCGAGCTGCACGACTCTTTATAAAAAGAGTCGTGCATTAGGCATGCTTTATTCGGGGGCGTGGTCGCGCAGAAATACCAGGTTGTCAGGTTTCGACTGTTCGGCGCTGTAGCGATAACCCTGCACATCGAACTGCTTGAGCTGGGCGGGATCGCTGATCTTTTCCTGAATCACGAAACGGCTCATCAGGCCACGAGCCTTCTTCGCGTAGAAGCTGATGATCTTGTACTGGCCGTTCTTCTGATCCTTGAACTCGGTGTTGATGATCCGCGCGTTCAACGCCGTGCGTTTAACCGCCGAGAAGTATTCGTTGGACGCGAGGTTGAGCAGCACGTCGTCGCCCTGATCGGCCAGCGCTTCGTTGAGCCATTCGCTGATGCGCGTGCCCCAGAAGGCGTACAGGTCTTTGCCACGGGCGTTGGCCAGTTTGGTGCCCATTTCCAGGCGATACGGTTGCATCAGGTCGAGCGGGCGCAGCAGACCATAGAGGCCGGAGAGCATGCGCAGGTGCTTTTGCGCGTAATCGAAATTGGCTTCGCTGAAAGATTGTGCGTCGAGGCCGGTATAGACGTCGCCCTTGAAGGCGAGCAGCGCTTGCTTGGCGTTTTCCGGGGTGAACGCGGGCGTCCAGCTGCCGAAACGCGCGGCGTTGAGGCCGCCGATCTTGTCGGACACGTGCATCAGCTCACTGATCTGCGCCGGGGTCAGGTCGCGCAATTGCTGGATCAGTTCCTGAGAATGGTCGAGGTACTGCGGCTGGGTGAAGCGCTGGGTCGCCGGCGGTGTTTCGTAATCGAGGGTCTTGGCGGGGGAAATCACCATCAGCATGAAGTCGTCTCCTTTAATCGTGGGGGCGATTCTAGGGGGTTGTCGGTGTTGACTCCAGCTATGAGCGTGATAGGTGATCGACGGCTTGGCGATGATCGTTCCCACGCTCTGCGTGGGAATGCCGCCTGTGACGCTCCGCGTCACCGTCGAGCTGGACGCGGAGCGTCCGGGGAGGCGTTACCACGCAGAGCGTGGGAACGATCATCGCAATGATTCAATGGAGGTACAGGTAGGAGCTGCCGAAGGCTGCGATCTTTTGATCTTTCTTTTGATCCACCCGCGATATAGTGCCGCGCGGGTTTTGTTATGGAGACGCCCCTTTGCGCATTGTTCTTTTATTCACCGCGTGGCTGTTGAGCTTCGGTGCCGCTGCGGCGCCGGGCGATGTGGCGACGCTGGATCGCAGCACCTGGCCGGAGCAGCTCAGCAGCCCGACGCTGTTCGACGTCGCCTCGCGCGCCGAAATCCTCATGTTCGCCCGGGGCCTGCTCGGCACCGAGGCGCTAGACGAAACCACGCTGGCCCAGCGCCTCGGCCTGCGCACGGTGAATATCGACGCGGTCAACAGCCTGCGTCAGCGTCTCTGGCAGCGCCTGTTGGCCAACTACGACTACGCCCAGCAAAGCTGCGATCAGGACGCCTCGTTCTGCTTCCTCGTCGAAGATCTGCCAACCCTGCGCGAGCAAGCCGCCAAATTCGTCGTCAGCGATGACAGCTATTACACCAAGTGGGCCGAGCCGAGCCGGATCTTCCATGTGCAGTATCTCGATGAACTGATGCGCAAGGCCGCGCTGTTCCCGCAGACCAGCAGCGAAGTCGATCGTTTCGGCGACTACGAGCGCAACGGCGACGAGATGCACGACCGGCTGTTTCTGCTGACTTTCGACAGCGCCGCGAACCTGCAACCGGACAATACCGACTGGCTCACCGGCTATCTGCGCAAGGCCAATCTGAGCGGCACGTTCTTTGTGTTGGGCAAGGATATTCAGGCACGCCTGAGCGATCGTTCGGTGAGCAGCCTGCAAACCGAGTTTTCCAGACAGTGCGTCGGCGTGCAGGGCTGGGAGTTCCGCTCCCACAGCCACTGGCAGGACTGGCAGGATTCGGTGCGGCGCAGCGCCGATCTGGTGAAGAACAAACTGCCGGAGAACTACGTACCGCTGTTCCGTCCGCCGGACGGCCAGCGCCGCAGCGATGCGCAAGGTTTCTTCAACACTCAGGGCCTGCAAGTGGCGCTGTGGGACATTGATGCTCAGGACGGTGCCGGCAAACTCAAGGGTACGCCGAGCGCGCAACGGGTGCTGACCCTGATGCTGTTGTGGCGTCACGGGGTGATCAATTTCAATATGAAACAGGACGCGGTGAAGACCTCGTTGCCGTGGCTGATCACGCAAACCGCGCAGAGCGGCATCGGTTGGGAAGACTGTCAGGACGCGTTTCGCTGAGAAACGCTAAAAGCCCGGAAACATTGGGCTTGGGGTGATTTTTTCAGAGAATTTGCTGCAGGTGGACTTCCGACTCTAACGGTGTCGACGGAGTCCGCCAAGGGCTTTTCGTCACTTTGCAAAATAAACTTAAAAAAACCGTCAAAGTACTTTTTTATGTCATCGGTTTTGGAGTATTACGAAGACAGACCGCCGAAACCTGCAACACAGGTGGCGTCTTCCAAGACCCGTTTGTTTGCAGTCACTTGAATCTCCGCAGGTGAGATTTCGGCAGTCACTTCGAGGCGCAGCACCGCTCAGGTATTGCGTCTACTGGCTCTGACATAGGTGACCGAGTATGGATGATCACGGACGTAGCCCTTCCTCCAACCAGCCAATCCTGTATGTACTCGATACCAACGTATTGATTCACGATCCAAACGCCCTGCTGAATTTCGAAGAACACCACGTCGCGATCCCGATGACCGTGCTGGAGGAGCTGGACAAGCTCAAGAGCGGGCATCACAGCGTGGCCGCTGAATGCCGTCAGGCCATCCGGCTGATCGACAAAACCCTGGGCGATGCGTCCCCGGAAGATGTCGAACTGGGTGTGCCGATCCAGCGCGGCAAGGGCGGGCCGAAGGGCTTGCTGTCAATTCTGATGAGCAAGCAGGCCGAATCGAACCTGATTCTGCCCGAGCATCTGAACGACAACAAAATCATCAACCAACTGATCGACCTGCACACTCGCGACCCGAAAAAACCGGTGGTGCTGGTCACCAAAGACATCAACATGCGCCTCAAGGCGCGTGCCTGCGGTATCGCCTCCGAGGACTACAGCACCGACCAACTGGTCGACGACGTGTCCTTGCTGCCGAACGGCTATCACAACATGACCGGCTCCTTCTGGGACCGCGTGAGCAAGGTCGAAACCCGTCAGGATCACGGCCGCACCTGGCACCAGGTACAACTGATCGACAACCTGCCGGCCGTGCACATCAACGAGTTCATCATTGATGAACAGGGCTTCGTCGGCTGGATCAAGGAGATTGAAGAAGACCGCCTGCTGATTCTCGACCTGCATCAGGAACCGCTGCTGCACCAGGAAGCGTGGGGGCTCAAGCCGCGCGACATCTATCAAAGTCTGGCGCTGTACGCGCTGCTCGATCCGGACATTCATCTGGTCAACCTGTCGGGTGCGGCAGGCTCCGGTAAAACCATTCTGGCGCTGGCCGCTGCGATCGAGCAGACCATGGTCAGCAAACGTTATCGCCGCATCATTGCCACCCGCAGCGTGCAGGGTCTCGACCAAGAGATCGGTTTCCTGCCCGGCACCGAAGCGGAAAAAATGGAGCCGTGGCTGGGCGCCATCACCGACAACCTCGAAGCCTTGCACATGGATGACGAAAACACCCATGGC
>NZ_JBIVJB010000109.1:0-14445 GCF_044750025.1 Pseudomonas sp. NPDC088885
CATCTGGAGAGATGCGACGAGGCGCCGTTCTACACCCTCGGCCAGCTGACCACCGACATCGCGCCGGGCTATGACCACATCACCTCCGGCATCGGTGCGGCGATGATCGGCTGGTTCGGTTGCGCGATGCTTTGCTACGTGACGCCGAAGGAACACTTGGGCCTGCCGAACAAGGATGACGTGAAGACCGGAATCATCACTTACAAGATCGCGGCGCATGCGGCGGACTTGGCCAAAGGGCATCCGGGCGCACAGATTCGCGACAACGCCTTGAGCAAGGCGCGTTTCGAATTCCGGTGGGAAGACCAGTTCAACCTCGGCCTCGATCCGGACACCGCGCGTTCGTATCACGATGAAACCCTGCCGAAGGATTCGGCGAAGGTCGCGCACTTCTGTTCGATGTGCGGGCCGAAATTCTGCTCGATGAAGATCACCCAGGAAGTCCGCGAATACGCGGCCAACCAGCGGATCGAAGCGGTCGACGTGGACGTCGCCCAAGGCCTGGCGGAACAGGCTGAGCGGTTCAAGAAGGAAGGCAGTCAGCTGTACAAAAAAGTTTGACCCCGTACTGATCGTTCCCACGCTCCGCGTGGGAATGCAGCCCGTGACGCTCCGCGTCACTGGACGCGGAGCGTCCCTAGAGGCATTCCCACGCAGAGCGTGGGAACGATCACAACACAACAAAAATGTCCCTCTGAGATAACACCCTTGAGCATTCAACCCAGCACTTATTCCCCCGACCTCGCCGTACCCGCTGACAAGCGTGTATTCGGCGGTCGTGATCTGTTTTCCCTGTGGTTCTCCCTCGGCATAGGCCTGATGGTTTTGCAGACCGGCGCATTGCTCGCGCCGGGTCTGGGCCTGTCCGGTTCGCTGTTGGCGATTTTCCTCGGCACGCTGGTCGGCGTACTGCTGTTGGCCGCCGTTGGCGTGATCGGCAGTGACACCGGCCTGTCGTCGATGGCCGCGCTGAAGCTCAGCCTCGGCAGCAAAGGCGCGAGCCTGCCGGCACTGCTCAACCTGCTGCAACTGATCGGTTGGGGCTCGTTTGAAATCATCGTCATGCGTGACGCCGCCAGCCTGCTCGGTACCCGCGCGTTCAGCGAAGGTTCGCTGTGGTCGAACCCGGTGTTGTGGACGCTGTTTTTCGGCGCTCTCGCGACGTTGCTGGCAGTCAGTGGCCCGTTGACCTTCGTGCGGCAGATCCTGCGCAAGTGGGGCATCTGGTTGTTGCTCGCCGCGTGCATCTGGCTGACCTGGAACCTGTTTGCCAAAGCCGATCTGGTCGATCTTTGGTCGCGCGCCGGTGACGGTTCGATGCCATTCGCCGTGGGCTTCGACATTGCCATCGCGATGCCGCTGTCGTGGCTGCCGCTGATCGCCGACTACTCACGTTTCGGCAAGCGTGCGAAGAATGTGTTCGGTGGCACTGCGGTCGGTTTCTTCATCGGCAATTTCTGGCTGATGAGCCTTGGCGTCGCCTACACCCTGGCCTTCGCGCCGAGCGGTGAAGTCAACGCGCTGCTGTTGGCATTGGCCGGTGCCGGTCTGGGTATTCCGCTGTTGCTGATTCTGTTGGACGAGTCGGAAAACGCTTTCGCCGATATTCACTCGGCGGCGGTGTCCAGCGGGATTCTGTTGCGCCTGAAAGTCGAGCATCTGGCCTTGGCCATCGGCGTGATTTGCACGCTGATTGCCTTGCTGGCGCCGTTGGCGCAGTACCAGAATTTTCTGCTGCTGATCGGTTCGGTGTTTGCGCCGCTGTTCGGCGTGGTGCTGGTGGATCACTTCATTCTGCGCAAGCGCAGCGCTCAGGTCGCATCGGCTGCGTTGCGCTGGCCGGCGTTATTGGCGTGGCTGGGTGGCGTGAGCACCTACCATTTGCTGGCGAATCTGTATCCGGATATCGGCGCAACCCTGCCGGCGCTGGTGCTGGCAGGGCTGTTGCAGCTAGTGCTGGGTCGGGCCTTCAGTTACGGCCGGGAAACAGCTCAGGCTTGAGAATGCCGTTCAGACGCGGATAAGGAATCTTCAGTTCGACGTGGCCCAGCGCGTAAGGCGCAATAGTGGTCACGTCGTACTTGAGGATCACGCCGCCATAGGTCAGCGCCACGTTCTGGGTTTTCACGAACGGCCAGTTCTTCACGAACTCCGCTTCCTGGTCGAGCTTGGTGCTGATCAACCAGCTGTTGTGCGCAACCTGCGCCGCTTTCCAGAATGCCTCTTCCTGACCCGGCAGCAACATGTCGGACAGGTTCAGCACCTTGTGCTGCTGGCGCGAATAGTTGATGAAACCGCGACCCGGATTGCCATGCGCGCCGCCGGTGTCGAGGTAGCTCGACAACTCGATGATCACCAAGCCGTCATGCTGCTCACGTACTTTCGCTTGCAGGTAGCTGCTGTTGCGCGGTCCGGCGCTGGCCAGAAACTGATCGCGATAAGCCGCCAGGGTCGGCGCTACCGGGGCGTTTTTCTCGGTGCGGGTCATTTGCAGCAGACGTTTTTCGATGATGCCGTCCAGTGCAGGTTCGGCCGGGAAGCGCAGGGTGTCGATATTCACCAGCGGGCAATCCGGGTTGGAACAGCCAGGTTTCAACTGTTCGGATGCGTCGCGAGTGGTCTCCAGCGGCGTGCGGTAGTTGGGCTGGAACAGGCTCGCGCAGGCGCCCAGAGTCAGGGCGATGGCGGCCACGGAGGCAATTTTGAAAAGCGACATAGGCGTCCTTTCGAAAACAAGGGAAGGCAAAAAGTTACCGCTTCGACTCTCAACGAGGCAGTCAGTTCGCCACTAAGCTAATTAGAGTGGGTTTCGCCTCCACCGTCCATCCCGCTGACGGTAAAGGGGCTGCATCAAACCGTTCGGGCGCGTTAGGATGGCGCGAAGTCGAGGTTGCCAATCAAGCAACGCAGCCTCGTAATGGAATTGCAGTAAAGAGGATGCTCATGACTGATTTTGCCAACGCCATTCCGACCGCCGTCGATATCGTGCGGCGCGAAAAATGCTACGAGGGCTTTTACAAGCTCGACCGCGTGCACCTGCGCCATGAATTGTTCGCCGGGGGCATGAGCCGCGAAATCAACCGTGAAATCTTCGTCCGCCACGATGCCGTGTGCATGCTGCCGTACGATCCGCAGCGCGACGAAGTGGTGCTGATCGAGCAGTTTCGCATCGGCGCCATGGGCAAGACCGACAACCCGTGGCTGGTCGAACTGGTCGCTGGTCTGATCGACAAGGATGAACAACCGGAAGAAGTTGCTCACCGCGAGGCGCAGGAGGAAGCTGGGCTGGACATCAAGGCCCTGTGGCCGATGACCAAATATTTCCCGTCGCCGGGCGGCAGCAACGAGTTCGTGCATTTGTACTTGGGGCGTTGCAGCACCGAAGGCGCAGGCGGCCTGCATGGCCTGGAAGAAGAGGCAGAAGATATCCGCGTCACGGTCTGGGCCTTTGAAGATGCCTTGCAGGCCGTCCGTGACGGACGCATTGCCAATGCGGCGAGCATTATCGCCTTGCAGTGGCTGGCGCTGAACCGCGCCGAAGTGAGGGGGCTATGGTTGTAAACAAGTTGCGCGATCGTTATCGAGTCGACCTCGCGGGGCTGCAAGCCGCCTGCGAGGCCAACTACGCGCGCCTGATGCGACTGGTGCCGGACATGCGCAACGACCCGGAAGCGCGGCGCATCGCCGTGACTCAGGGCGAGCAGATGCTCGGCGTGCTGGCCCTCGAAGTGCTGCAAACCTGCCCGTACACCACCACTTTGCAAGTGCGTCAGGAACACAGCCTGCCGTGGCTGCCGGTGCCGCAACTAGAAGTGCAGGTCTATCACGACGCGCGCATGGCCGAAGTGGTCAGCGCCGAACATGCACGACGCTTTCGCGGCATCTATCCTTACCCGAACGCCGCGATGCATCAGCCGGATGAAAAGGCTCAGCTCAATCTGTTCCTGGGGGAATGGCTGAGTCATTGCCTGGCGCTGGGGCATGAGTACGAAGTCGTACGCTAGTTGTGAACTGCGTCCGGTTCACCGCTTTCCTCTTTTACTGATCCCCCAGCATAATTGCGGCACTTGATCGATTCCGTGCTTTTGCCTTGGGAGAACGCCTTGCCGAGCGTATCCACGTTGACCCCCGCCGATGCGGCGTTGCTGGTGCAGTTGTCCGACAGCCATCTGTTCGCCGAGGCGGACGGTTCGCTGCTGGGCATGAACACCCGCGAGAGCCTGCAAAAGGTCATCGACCTGGTGCTGGGGCAACAGCCGCAGATCGATCTGATTCTGGCCACCGGGGATATTTCCCAGGACGGCACGCTGGAGTCGTATCAACAGTTTCGCCAGATGAGCGCGCAGATCGATGCGCCCGCGCGCTGGATTCCCGGTAATCACGATGAACCGCTGATCATGGCGCAGGCCGCCGTGCAGAGCTCGCTGCTGGAACCGGTGGTGGACATCGGCAACTGGCGCGTGACGATGCTGGATTCGGCGGTGCCTGGTTCGGTGCCGGGGTATTTGCAGGACGATCAATTGCAGCTGCTGGCCCGTTCGCTGAGCGAAGCGCCGGAGCGGCATCATCTGGTGTGCTTTCACCATCATCCGGTATCGATTGGGTGCGCGTGGATGGAGCCAATTGGTTTGCGCAATCCTGAAGCGTTTTTCGAGGTGCTGGATCGTTTTCCACAGGCCCGCGCGGTGTTGTGGGGGCATGTGCATCAGGAGATTGATCGCGAGCGTAATGGCGTGCGCTTGATGGCTTCGCCGTCGACGTGCATTCAGTTCGAGCCGGGCAGTGAAGACTTCAAGGTGGGGGAGCAGGCGCCGGGGTATCGCTGGTTGCGGCTGTTGCCGGATGGGCGGCTGGAAACTGGCGTGGAACGCGTCATCAATTTCGCCTTCACCGTCGACTACGGCTCCAACGGTTATTGAGCGACAAATCAAAACCCTCACCCCAACCCTCTCCCAGAGGGAGAGGGGGCCGACCGAGGTGTCTTTCGCTATCCATCGACCTGAAGCAGCGTTGTCGATTGCGGATTCACAGCAAAGCGTTCAGGTCGATGTAGTTCGCAAATATCCCCCATTCGGTCCCCTCTCCCTCCGGGAGAGGGCTAGGGTGAGGGCCGCTCGTGCTGTCACACCAATTTATCGAGCCCACCCCCAATCCCGGCCCTTCTCCCTGTAAACTCCGCTATCTTTCGCCGACACTCAGGGAGCTCAAATGTCCGGTTCGATCCTCTATATCCACGGTTTCAACAGCGCCCCGGCCTCGAAAAAGGCCTGTCAGCTGGTAACGGTGATGGAGCAACTGGGTTTGAGCGACAAACTGCGTGTCCCGGCCCTGCATCACCATCCGCGCGAAGCCATCGGTCAGTTGGAGCAGGCAATCGCCGAGCTGGGCAGCCCATTGCTGGTGGGAAGCTCCCTCGGCGGCTACTATGCGACTCACCTGGCCGAGCGCCATGGCCTGAAAGCCCTGCTGGTCAACCCGGCGGTCAGCCCGCACCGGATGTTCGACGGCTATCTGGGCACGCAGAAAAACCTGTATACCGATGAAACCTGGGAATTGACCCACGACCACGTCACGGCCCTGGCCGAACTGGAAGTGCCGGCGCCTCAGGATGCCCAGCGCTATCAGGTCTGGTTGCAGACCGGCGATGAAACACTGGATTATCGCCTCGCCCAGCAGTATTACCGCGCCTGTGCCTTGCGCATTCAGGCCGGCGGCGACCACAGTTTCCAAGGTTTTGCCGGGCAATTGCCGGCGTTGCTGAGTTTTGCCGGCATTGGCGCCGATGTGTATCAGGCAATCGATTTCACCGCACTGTGAAGTCTTGCCCCTATTTCATGAATGACTGACGACGAGACCCTATGGCCACTCCCAGCGCTAGCTCTTATAACGCCGACGCCATCGAAGTCCTCTCGGGCCTCGACCCGGTGCGCAAACGCCCCGGCATGTACACCGACACCAGTCGGCCGAACCACCTCGCCCAGGAAGTCATCGACAACAGTGTCGACGAAGCCCTGGCTGGCCACGCCAAATCGGTACAGGTCATCCTGCACGCCGACCACTCGCTGGAAGTCAGCGATGACGGCCGTGGCATGCCGGTCGACATCCACCCGGAAGAGGGTGTGTCAGGCGTCGAGCTGATCCTCACCAAGCTCCATGCGGGCGGCAAGTTTTCCAACAAGAATTACCAGTTCTCCGGCGGTCTGCACGGCGTGGGTATTTCTGTGGTCAACGCCTTGTCGACCGAAGTCCGTGTGCGCGTAAAGCGTGACGGCAACGAATACCAGATGACTTTCGCCGATGGCTACAAAGCCACTGAGCTGGAAGTTGTCGGCACCGTCGGCAAGCGCAACACCGGCACCAGCGTTTACTTCGCGCCGGATCCGAAATACTTCGATTCACCGAAATTCTCCATCAGCCGCCTTAAGCACGTGCTCAAGGCCAAGGCTGTGCTGTGCCCGGGTCTGCTGGTCAGCTTCGAAGACAAAGGCACCGGGGAGAAAGTCGAGTGGCATTACGAAGACGGCCTGCGCTCGTATCTGGTCGACGCCGTCAACGAATTCGAACGCCTGCCGAACGAGCCGTTCTGCGGCGCGTTCGCCGGTAATAAAGAAGCCGTCGACTGGGCGCTGCTGTGGCTGCCGGAAGGTGGCGACGCGGTACAGGAAAGTTACGTCAACCTGATCCCGACGGCGCAGGGCGGCACCCACGTCAACGGTTTGCGTCAGGGCCTGCTCGATGCGATGCGAGAATTCTGCGAATTCCGCAGTCTGCTGCCTCGCGGCGTGAAGCTGGCGCCGGAAGACGTCTGGGAGCGCATTGCGTTCGTCCTGTCGATGAAAATGCAGGAGCCGCAATTCTCCGGCCAGACCAAAGAACGTCTGTCGTCCCGTGAAGCGGCGGCATTTGTCTCCGGTGTGGTCAAGGATGCGTTCAGCCTGTGGCTCAACGCCAATCCGGAAACCGGTCTGGCCCTGGCCGAACTGGCGATCAACAACGCCGGTCGTCGTCTCAAGGCAAGCAGAAAGGTTGAACGTAAACGCGTCACCGCAGGCCCGGCATTGCCGGGCAAACTGGCGGATTGCGCCGGCCAGGATCCGATGCGTTCCGAACTGTTCCTCGTCGAAGGTGATTCCGCCGGCGGTTCCGCCAAGCAAGCGCGGGACAAGGAATTCCAGGCGATCCTGCCGTTGCGCGGCAAAATCCTCAACACTTGGGAAGTCGACGGCAGCGAAGTGCTCGCCAGTCAGGAAGTGCATAACATCGCCGTGGCTATCGGTGTCGATCCCGGTGCGGCGGACATGAGCCAGCTGCGCTACGGCAAGATCTGCATCCTCGCCGACGCTGACTCCGACGGTCTGCACATTGCCACGCTGCTGTGCGCGCTTTTCGTCCAGCATTTCCGCCCGCTGGTGGATGCCGGTCACGTCTACGTCGCCATGCCGCCGCTGTACCGTATCGACCTGGGCAAAGAGATCTATTACGCCCTCGACGAAGCCGAACGCGACGGCATTCTCGACCGTCTGGTTGCTGAGAAGAAACGCGGCAAACCGCAGGTCACCCGATTCAAAGGTCTGGGTGAAATGAACCCGCCGCAGCTGCGCGAAACCACCATGGATCCGAACACTCGGCGTCTGGTGCAGCTGACGCTGGGCGAAGACTACGCCGAAACCTCGGAAATGATGGACATGCTGCTGGCGAAGAAACGCGCCGGCGACCGCAAAACCTGGCTGGAATCCAAAGGCAACCTCGCCGAGGTGCTGACCTGATGCATTTTGGCTGGGCCTTGGCGGGTGCGTTGCTGCTGAGTTCAATGAGCGTGTCGGCCGCGCCGATACAAGAGCTGCGCCTGCTCGCCGAGCATCCGGTCGACGGCATGCGAGGCGGCAACCTTTCAGGGCTGGCGCTGTGCGGTAACGAGTTGTGGACGGTGTCCGATCGTGATGACGATCAGATCTACCGTCTCAATACCGGCGACAAGGTCTGGCAGGCCGAAACCGTGCACATCGACGTCCCGCCGGTGCCTGACAGCGGTTTGCCGTGGGGCATCAGCTCACGCACGTGGGCTGCATCGTTTGTGCGTGGCGGCGATCTGGATTTCGAAGGCATCACCTGCGACAACGCTGGCAATCGCTTCATCGTCAGCGAGGCCCACGCGGCCGTGTTGCAAGTGCCGCCACAAGGCCCGGCGTCATGGCTGAAAATCTCGCCAATGCTGGTGAAAGAAGCCCGCGCCAGTGGCATGTTGCTGCACTTCAATGCGCTGTTCGAAGGCTTGGCGATCAACCCGGCGGGCGATCAGATCTGGTTGGCCGCCGAGCGTGAGCGCCGTGGTCTGCTGACCATCAAGCGTCAGCAAACGGTCTGGGATTGCGACGGTGCCTGTGTTCTGCTCAGCGAAGCTGGCGTTGAGATGCAGCCGCCGCAGTTCCCCAAGGCCCGCGCCGTCACCCGTGATTTCGCCGATCTGTCGCTGTTCAACGGCAAGCTTTTCACGCTGGAGCGAAACGCCTTTGAGATCTGCCGCCGCGATGCGGTCACGGCTAAAGTCGAGCAATGTTGGTCGTTCGCTGAAGATGCCTTGCAGCCGCAGCGCCAATACCCACAGGCCTACGGTCTGGCAGAAGCCTTGGTGGTGGATGCGCAGGGCGCGTGGATCGGTATCGACAACAATGAAGGCGTCCGCGCCGACGGCGAAAAACGTCCGATCATCTGGCGCTTTGCCGCGCCTGACGGTGGCTGGAGCGCCAAGCCATGAGCCAGCAGCCACCGGGCAAACGCGCCGGTCGCGTGCTGATGATTCTGGCCTGGTGCGCGGCGTTGTTTCTCGCCACGCGGTTTTTCGGCCAGTGGGAGCAACGCCAGCAGAATCCGAACGTGGTAGTCAGTTCGGAGCAGGGCGAAGGATTTATTGAGGTGAAACTGGCCGGCAATGCCCAAGGGCATTTTGTCGCCAGCGGTCAGATCAACGGTGAGCCGGTGGAGTTTATGCTCGACACCGGTGCGACCGATGTGGCGATCCCGGCGGATCTGGCCAAACGTTTGAAGCTGGAAGAAGGTTTCGGTGTGACCCTGAGCACGGCCAACGGCCTGAGCCAGGGCTATCGGACAAAAATTGCCCGCCTGCAATTGGGCGACATCGTGCTGCGGGACGTCCGCGCACTGGTGGCGCCGGGGTTACATGGCGATCAGGTGCTGCTCGGCATGAGCGCCTTGAACAAACTTGAATTTACTCAGCGCGGTGGCACCATGTTGCTGCGCCAGACAACGAACCGATGAGGCCTGCATGAGCAATCCCCTTGATCTCAGCCTGGACGGTGTAGAACGCCGGTCGCTGGCTGACTTCACCGAAAGTGCCTACCTCAACTACTCCATGTACGTGATCATGGACCGTGCGCTGCCGCATATCGGCGACGGTCTGAAACCGGTACAGCGTCGCATCATTTATGCGATGAGCGAGTTGGGCCTGGACGCCGATTCCAAGCACAAGAAATCCGCACGTACCGTCGGTGACGTGCTTGGTAAGTTTCACCCGCACGGTGACTCGGCGTGCTACGAAGCGATGGTGCTGATGGCCCAGCCGTTCAGCTATCGCTACACGCTGGTCGACGGCCAGGGCAACTGGGGTGCGCCGGACGATCCGAAGTCCTTCGCCGCCATGCGATACACCGAAGCGCGTTTGTCGCGTTATTCCGAAGTGCTGCTCAGCGAACTGGGCCAAGGCACTGCAGACTGGGGCCCGAACTTCGACGGCACCCTGCAGGAACCGCTGGTATTGCCGGCGCGCCTGCCGAACATTCTGCTCAACGGCACCACCGGCATCGCCGTGGGCATGGCCACCGACGTGCCGCCGCACAACCTGCGCGAAGTCGCCACTGCTTGCGTGCGTCTGCTCGATGAGCCGAAAGCTACAGTCGAACAGCTCTGCGAACACATTCAGGGCCCGGACTATCCGACCGAAGCGGAAATCATCACGCCGCGCGCCGACCTGCTGAAAATGTACGAAACCGGCAAGGGCTCGGTGCGCATGCGCGCCGTGTACCACGTCGAGGACGGCGACATCATCGTCACCGCGCTGCCGCATCAGGTTTCCGGTGCGAAAGTGCTGGAGCAGATCGCTGCGCTGATGCAGGCGAAACCGTCGAAAGCGCCGCAGATCGCTGACCTGCGTGACGAATCCGATCACGAAAACCCGTGCCGCATCGTCATCATTCCGGTCAACAGCCGCGTTGATCACGACGCGCTGATGCAGCACCTGTTCGCCAGCACCGAGCTGGAGTCGACCTACCGGGTCAACGTCAACATCATCGGTCTGGACGGCAAACCGCAGCTGAAAAACCTCCGCGCCTTGCTGGTCGAATGGCTGGAATTCCGCGTGCAGACCGTGCGTCGCCGCCTGCAATTCCGCCTCGATAAAGTCGAGCGTCGTCTGCACCTGTTGGACGGTTTGTTGATTGCCTACCTCAACCTGGATGAAGTGATCCACATCATCCGTACCGAGGAACACCCGAAAGCCAAGCTGATCGAGCGTTTCGCCCTCAGCGAGATTCAGGCCGACTACATTCTCGACACCCGTCTGCGTCAGTTGGCGCGACTGGAAGAGATGAAGCTGCGCGACGAGCAGGACGAACTGCTCAAGGAACAAGCCAAGCTGCAAGCGTTGCTGGGCAGCGAAGCCAAGTTGAAAAAACTGGTGCGCACCGAGCTGATCAAGGACGCCGAAACCTATGGCGACGACCGTCGTTCGCCAATCGTCGAGCGCAGCGAAGCCAAAGCGTTGACCGAGCATGATCTGCTGCCGAACGAGAAAGTCACCGTTGTGCTGTCGGAAAAAGGCTGGATCCGTTCGGCCAAAGGTCACGACATCGACGCGACCGGCCTGTCGTACAAGTCCGGCGACGGCTTCAAGACCTCGGCGGCGGGGCGTTCCAACCAGTCTGCCGTGGTGATCGACTCCACCGGTCGCAGCTATTCGGTCGCCGCGCACACGTTGCCGTCGGCGCGTGGCCAGGGCGAACCGTTGACCGGCCGTCTGACGCCGCCACCGGGCGCCTCGTTTGAATGCGTGCTGATGCCGGAAGACGACGCGTTGTACGTGATCGCCTCCGACGCCGGTTACGGTTTCGTCGTGAAAGGCGAAGACCTGCAAGCCAAGAACAAGGCTGGTAAAGCCCTGTTGAGCCTGCCGAACAACGCCAAAGTTATCGCGCCGCGTCCAGTGGCTGATCGTGAGCACAACTGGCTGGCCTCGGTCACGACCGAAGGTCGCCTGCTGATCTTCAAGATCAGCGATCTGCCACAATTAGGGAAGGGCAAAGGCAACAAGATCATCGGTATTTCCGGTGAACGTGTGGCCAGTCGCGAAGAATATGTCACGGACATCGCCGTCATTCCGGAAGGCGCCACGTTGGTGTTGCAGGCCGGAAAACGGACTCTGTCGCTGAAGGCCGACGACCTCGAACACTACAAAGGTGAGCGTGGACGTCGTGGCAATAAGCTACCTAGGGGCTTCCAGAGAGTGGATGCGCTGCTCGTCGAAAACCTCAATTAGGCGTCCTAGAGGCGTCGATCCACGATTTAACGCGTAGATCGACGCTTTGGCGCTGGAGTCGGAACGCATATTCACGGATGATATGGCCTTTCAAGCGCCGGCGTGGCCGAGCGTTCTTCATATTTATTGAGTATTTTCACTGTGGTCAGCCTTGTGGCGGCCACCTGGACGGGATGATGACTGCGCTACGCCTTCCACTTATTTTGTTGCTCGCCGGCGTTCTTGGCCTGGCGGGTTGCAGCGTTCACCAGCCGGTGTCGCTGTATCAACTGGACAGCGGAAGTCCGGTTCAGCCTGCGCAAAGCGCGGGCATGGCGGTTCTGCTGGGCCCGGTAGTCGTCGCCGATTACCTGCAACGTGAAACACTGCTGCAACGTCAACCCGATGGCAGCCTGCAAGCGGCGACCGATGGTCGTTGGGCCGGCAGCCTTTCGTCGGATATCGATCAGTTGTTGATGCGTCAGGTCGCGGGTCACCTCGACAGCCAACGTGTGGTGCTGGCACCGGCCACCAGCGGGTTTACCCCGGATGTGCAGGTGTTGCTGACCATCACGCGTCTGGACTCCGGCGTTAAACAACCGGCGATCCTGGATGCGCAGTGGCGTTTGATTGACCGCCGTGGTCAGGTGCGGGATAACCGCATCATTCATCTGCAAGAGCTGCATGCGGGCAGTACGGCTTCGCAGGTTCAGGCGCAGGGGATTTTGTTGCAGCGTCTGGCTGAGCAATTGTCGGTGGCGTTGAAGCCGTTGGCTAATCAGCCTCCGGTGGCTGAAGCGCCGCGTAAATCGGCACCGAAACCGGCAGCGCCGGCGGCGGACGCGGATAAGCAGCCGAAGATTCCAATGGCTTCGCCGATTCGGACGGATATGGAAGTGTTCCGCTTCTAACGCTGGATCGAGTTAAAACAGAGCCCGCCTTGTGCGGGCTTTGTTGTTTCTGGACCTCCAGATCTTTGTCGGCAGTGCTGGCCCCTTCGCGAGCAAGCCCGCTCCCACAGTGGTCGTGGGTGTCCTCAAAAAGAGTGGGCAGCCTGGGATCCTGTGGGAGCGGGCTTGCTCGCGAAGAGGGCCGCTTAGGCGGCAAAAGATCGCAGCCTGCGGCAGCTCCTACAGGTTTGGGGTGTTAAGCGGATGGTATGGATGCAACAAATCCCTGTAGGAGCTGCCGAAGGCTGCGATCTTTTCGGCAGGCTACAAAAAAGCCCGCAAACAATCACTCGTCTGCGGGCTTCTGTGTTTCAGGCCGAACGCTTAAGCCCGACGCTCATGCATCCGCGCCAGTTGCCGTTCCAGCATCGACGGATAAGGCTCCATCAACCGCTCGACACAGCAAGCGCCCTCAGGGCTGGCGATCGGGCGGATTCGCGCGCGTTGGCGGATCAGCGCGTCGTCACCAATCTTGCGTTCCACCAGTAGCAGATTGCGGCTGTGCTGCGACAGGGCCAAAGCATCCTGCGCCGAATCCGTCAGCAGCAGATCGATCTGGCTCAACCCAAACAGCTCATCGCCCAAGGTCAGGCCCAACTGCAATTGCAGAGTGATGCCGCTGTCCGCGACTTCAATCTGCAACTGATGGCCCAGCGCGCGCAGCAGCTCGCCGCAGCAGATCGCGTTGGTCAGGTAATCGTCGCCACTGTCTTCGGTGTGGAACAGCATCAGCGTGCTGCCGTCGTTCAAGGTTTCGATTTCACCCTGATACAACGAAGCCGCCTGATCGAGGCAGTCGCGATAACGTTCCAGTAATTCTTCCAGACGCGCACGCGGCAGGCGACGCAGTTGTTCCTGCGAACCCAGTTGCACGGCGAGCACCGCACTGTGTTGCGGCACGCTCGGCGTGGCTTTGCGCACGACCGGTTGCGGTGCTGCATCGAGCGATTCGTCGCGCAGATCGGCAAACGCGTCGTCGTCTTCATCGTCTTCAACGGTGCTGACGACGTGGCGTGGCGCCGGTTTCTGAGCGGCCATCGGACGGCTTTCGTCGAAGCTCGGATCGCGCAGGTTGCGCACTTCGAACTCGGGCTCGTCGTCCTCTTCTTCGAATTCCGGCTCGGGTTCCGGTTCAGGCACGGGCGCTGGCTCGGGGGCGTAGTTGGCGTGCAGTTGACGCGCCAGATCGCCGATCTCGTCCTGACGATCCGTGCCTGGCGTGTACTCGTCGATGTTGCGCAGCCACACGCGCAATTGCAGCAGTGGCGTCGACAGATTACGGCCAATGCGCAGGCTCAGGGCCAGCGACAGCGCCAACAGAATCCCGCTGAGAATGCCCATGCTTTGCAGGCTGATGGTCATCGGCTGCTGGAACTGATCCATGTCGAGGCTGATGCGCAGTTGCCCGGCGGTCACGTCCTGGAACGTGATCTTGCTCTCGTACATGCCTTCGGCTTCGCCCAACAGGCTGTGCTTGGGCCGCTGACCGGACTCGGCGAGGATGCGGTTATCCACGCTGTAGATCGCCGCGTGGGCCACCAGTTTGTTCTTGGTCAGGTTGTTGAGCAGCACGTTGAGGCTGAGGATGTCGTTGGACACCAACAGCTCCGTGGCAGAGGTCGCGGTCTGCGTGGTCAGGCTTTCGCCCAGCGCATCGGCCTGCTGGTGCATGGCCTGCTTGAATTGCAAACCCATCACGCCGGCATAGATCACCAGGGCCAGAGCGACCAGGATCACGTTATGGCTAGCAATGCGCAATGCAATCGGTACACGGCGGTGGCGCAGTGCACGGAAGATCAGCAGGAAGAAGTTATCGGTTTTAACTGGCGTGGGCCGGTTCACTGAGCTCGGCTCTTTTGTCCGTGAAGTTGACGCGCAGGTGGTGCCGGCGCCTGCAGCGCAATCGTTCTTGCCTTTCATGGCCACGCCAAAGCATTTTTCCATGTCATCGGCCGCGTGGGCGGTGGA
>NZ_JBIVJB010000110.1:0-13899 GCF_044750025.1 Pseudomonas sp. NPDC088885
TGAAATCGTTCGTGTACAAGGAATCCGTTGCCAACAGCCACGAGCTCTACCTGTGGGGCAACACTGCTTACGCGTTCGGCACCAAGCTGACCGACAGCTTCGCCAAATTCCGCTGGTGCCCGAACATCATCGGCCCACAGAGCGGTGGCGCTGTTGAAGACCTGCCGCTGCACCATTTCGAAAGCATGGGCGAAATCGAAACCAAGATCCCTACCGAGGTTCTGGTCAGCGACCGTCGTGAATACGAACTGGCCGAGGAAGGCTTCATCTCCCTGACCATGCGCAAAGGCTCCGACAACGCGGCGTTCTTCTCCGCGAGTTCGGTGCAGAAGCCGAAGTTCTTCGGCATCAGCGCTGAAGGCAAGGCTGCAGAGCTGAACTACAAACTCGGCACTCAACTGCCGTACATGATGATCGTCAACCGCCTGGCTCACTACTTGAAAGTGCTGCAGCGCGAGCAACTCGGTTCGTGGAAAGAACGTACCGACCTCGAGCTGGAACTGAACAAGTGGATCCGTCAGTACGTTGCTGACCAGGAAAACCCGAGCGCCGAAGTGCGTGGCCGTCGTCCGCTGCGCGCTGCGCAAATCATCGTCAGCGACGTTGAAGGCGAGCCGGGCTGGTACCGCGTGAGCTTGAACGTGCGTCCGCACTTCAAGTACATGGGTGCCGATTTCACCCTGTCGCTGGTTGGCAAGCTGGACAAAGAGTAAGAGCGACTCATGGACGGATACGGCAGCCTTTTCGAACGCCTTAATGGCGATGCAGAAAAACGCAGTGGTTGGAGCCGCGAGGTTTCCGCCATGGCGTCCGTGGCTGCCCATCTGGCCAAAATGCTCAGCACCCGGGCCGGCAGCGTGCAAACGCTGTCCGACTACGGGTTGCCCGATCTCAATGACATGCGTCTGAGCCTGCACGACTCCCTGAGTCAGGCCCGTCTGGCCATCGAAAACTTCATCGAAGCCTACGAGCCGCGCCTGAGCAATGTGCGTGTCATTTCCCTGCCGCGTGACCACGATCAGCTGCGCCTGGCCTTCAGCATCGAAGGCCTGCTGGAAGTTGATGGTTTCAAGCGACAGGTCAGTTTCGCCGCGCGCCTGGATGGCAGCGGACAAGTGAAGGTCAACTAAGGAGATTCCCGATGTCTGGCAAACCCGCAGCACGCGTATCCGACCCCACCGCTTGCCCGCTCCCCGGCCACGGCACCAACCCGATCGCCGCCGGTTCCGGCGACGTGTTCTTCGACGGCCTCGCGGCCGCCCGCCAAGGCGATGCCTCGGCGTGTGGTGGTGCGATGGTCGGCGATCTGGCGACCACGGTGTTGATTAACGGCAAACCTGCTGCAACGGTCGGTTCGGTGGGTTCGCATGGGAACAAGGTTACGGCTGGGTCCGGGACGGTGATTATTGGCAATTCGCATACGCCGGCGCCGTTTGTGCCGCCAGTTCCAATGCCTGGCTATTTCAATGACTTTTTCGTTTTGAGGGACGACGAAGGTAGCCCGGTGGCAAATTACGGCTACCGATTGGAGACCGAGTCAGGTGAGATTTATGAGGGCGTGACGGACGCCAACGGCCACACCAAAGCTGTTAGCACCGGTAAAGCTTCCCAGATATTGAAAATTTCCCTGCTTCCTCCAGCAGGAGTCGCGAATGTCTAACGTTACGCCTCTGGCGCAGGCTCCTTCCACCCCTTCTACCAATCGTGAGGGGCAGGTCGCGACCGTAAAATTAGCAAAGCTTTCAACTTATGAATTCAATATAAGATCGTTTCACCCAGGGAAAACGTTTGGGTGGAGCGGCTTTTACTTCGAAGGTGATGCACGCGGCTTTTCGTTAAAGCCAAGCGGCCTCTCTGGCGCTCAAGGTACGCTAATAACTTCACGTGTATGGCATAGGTTTTTTGTAAAGCTGGCAACGAACGAAGTTGTTAATACGCAAACGGAGTCGAATGATTCCGGGAAGGCGGGTGAAGAACATACTCACTATGATGCAGAGTTAAAGCCCAAAGGCGGAAGCTGGCCATCAATTAAAAGTGAAAAGGGTGCAGTCACTACTGTTTGGGTTGATGGTGGTTACGCAGGTGAGAATCACGCTTTTCCATTTTCAGCGGAAACAAAAAAATTGACAGGAATGACATTCGTGCCAAGCCTGGACGTAAGTTACAAAGTTATAATGACGCTCGATCGAGTGGCAAAGCATTTAGATGTAGTGACATATATAACTGGTGATGGATTTCCGAACTGTGAGGCTTTTATTACTGATGCTTCTGGACAGTCTGTTTTTTTAGGTGTGCATGTTCGGAAGGCTGCAGCTCTTGTTGCGCTATTTGGTGATAAGAAGTATCCGATGATCTCTTCGGCGATTCGCATAGAAGTTGATGAAGAGGGGAACTTCAAAGGCACTCTTGGAAACGAGATGAGAAGGCGAAAGTTAAAAAAAGAAGCTCTGGAAATGCGGCCGATTGAGGAGTGGAATAATTTTTTCAAAAATCTTAGTCCGAACGATGGCCGCTGGATGGGTATCTGGGAAGAGCCTATGCCGGACGACTCTACCGAGTCGACGTTGAAATGACGTATGTGAGTTATTTTAAAACAGCGATTTGGTTGCCAATGGTGGTGTTGCCGGTTTTGCTGTTGCTTGATGCTTTCTATTTTTCCAGCCCGCTACGTGGTGGGATGGAACAGTTCGTCCTTATATACGTTCTTGGTTTCGGGCTGGTGGCCTATGTGTTATTCGCGGTCTTTTCTACTCGTTTGATTTCTAGGAGAACTGAGCTTGAAGTCGTACGTCTTGCTTGGTGGGCTCCTGTAGTTTTTATCCCGTTTTATGGTGTGCCTTGGGTTGTTTATGGCATCGGATGTTTGGCGTTTGGCAGGCTAGCGGGTCTGGGTATGATGTTTTTGTGGTTAACTTATATTCCCTATGTTTTAGTGGTTGGCGCATTTTTTTCAGTTGTTACGGTTGTTGCTTTTAAAGTCTTGAGTAAGTTTTTACTGTTTTCCGAGAAGCGTTAGAAATGCTTGTGATAAGCCCTGTTATGTGGCGTATCAAAAAAGGTGGTTGTTCCAAATGGTAGTAAGCTCGTGATTTGGAAATCGAGAAAGGTGAAGTGATGAGTGCAGCTCTATTATATTTTTCAAATGATGAAGTATGTAGGCGCAAGCTCATGAAGCTGTCTGTCGCAATTCTTGCTGTGGCTTTGTTTTCACTGACAAACGTGTTTCCCAATGCGCTCATGATGTTGATGGATGGTGTTAACTTCATCCCGTCTGAATCCTCCATTTTTTCATTCAAGCCTTATGAGATAAATGAGGGGTCGTCGAATTACTGGATCTATGGCGAGGATAGTAAGAACTATTACTACTTCTCCTACGAGCCCGCAGCGCCTTACGTATTCATTCGTAAATCCAATGCATGTCCGTCATTTGATCGGCTTGACCATGCCACGTGGTGCGCCGCAGAAGGCGGCGGTCAAAAATGAACCGGCATTTCGGTGGCGGAGCGTTTTTTTTATGAGTTCATTTTTCAGGCAGGTACCCCGTGTCCTTTAACCACTACTACCAAAGCGAACTCACCGCACTGCGCCAACTCGGTCGCCGTTTCGCCGAGCGTAGTCCGGCGTTGGCGCCGTATCTGGGCCAGGCCGGGCGGGATCCGGACGTGGAGCGGTTGCTCGAAGGCTTTGCGTTTCTCACCGGGCGTTTGCGCCAGAAGCTCGACGACGAGTTGCCGGAGCTCAGCCATTCGCTGATGCAATTGCTCTGGCCCAACTACATGCGCCCGCTGCCGGCGTTCAGCATTTTGCAGTTCGATCCGCTCAAGCGTTCGGGCCCGGCGCTGGTGGTCGAGCGTGATACGCCGGTGGAGAGCAAGCCGATCGAAGACGTGCGTTGCCGCTTCCGCACCTGCTACCCGACCGAGGTGTTGCCGCTGGATCTCGCGGCGCTGAATTACTCGGTGAAGGGCGACGGCTCGCTGCTGAGTCTGCGTTTGGAAATGAGTGCCGACGGCCACCTCGGTGAGCTGGAACTGAGCAAGCTGCGCCTGCACTTTGCCGGCGAGCGTTACATCAGCCAGATGTTGTACCTGAGCCTGCTGCGCAACCTCGAAGGCATTGAGCTGATCCCGCTCGACGGCGCCGGCAAGCCAATTGATGGCGTCAGCGGCAAGCCGATGGCGTTCAAGATTCCCGGTGACCGGGTCACCCCGGTGGGCTTTGCCGAAGAAGAAGCGTTGATCCCGTATCCGCTGAACACCTTCCGTGGCTATCGCTACCTGCAGGAATACTTCGCCTTTCAGGACAAATTCCTCTTCGTCGACGTCAACGGTCTGGACATCCTCAACGCGCTGCCGCAGGACACCCTCAAGCAGATGCGCGGTCTGGAATTGCGCTTCGACATTCGCAAGAGCGGCATCCTGCGCATGCGCCCGACACTGGATAACGTGAAGCTGTTTTGCACGCCGATCGCCAACCTGTTTGCCCACGATGCGTTGCCGATTCGTCTCGACGGCAAGCAGGACGAATACCTGCTGCTGCCCGCGGAATACGATCTGGAAAACTGCGGTGTGTTCTCGGTGGAAACCGTGACGGGCTGGAAGCCCGGCGGCCTCGGTTATCAGGAATACGTGCCGTTCGAATCCTTCGAGCACGACCCGAGTTTCGACGTGCCCAACAGCCGTCCGCATTACAGCATTCGCCAGCGCTCGTCCTTGCTGCACGACGGCCTCGACACTTATTTGAGCTTCGGCATTCGCCACACCGAAGCCCACGAAACCCTGTCGATCGAGCTGATCTGCACCAACCAGAATCTGCCGCGCAAGCTCAAGCTCGGCGACATCTGTGTGGCCTGCGAAGAGACGCCGGAGTTTCTCAGTTTCCGCAACATCACCCCGGCCACGTCGAGCTTCGCGCCGCCGCTGAACCGAGACTTCCTGTGGAAGCTGATCAGCAACATGTCGCTTAACTATTTGTCGCTGGCCGACGTCAATGCGTTGAAGGTGATTCTCGAAACCTACGACTTGCCGCGCTACTACGACCAGCACGCGGAAAAAGTCAGCAAACGCCTGCTCGGCGGCCTGAAGAATATCAAGCACCACCACGTCGATCGCTTGCACCGTGGCTTGCCGGTACGCGGCTTGCGCACCGAGCTGACCATCGACCCGGAAGGGTACATCGGTGAGGGCGACCTGTTCGTCTTCGCCTCGGTTCTTAACGAGTTTTTCGCGCTTTACGCCAGTCTCAATTCATTCCACGAGCTGCGGGTAAAAAGCACACAGGGAGAGGTGTACCAATGGACACCACGTATGGGCCTGCAGCCCCTGCTTTAAGCGGGCTCACCAAGGCGATACGCGAGTACTCGCTGTTTCAGGCAGTGCTGCTGGTGATCGATCGGCTGCGCGAGGCACACCCGTACCTGAGCGAAGACGATTTGTACGATCAGCTGGAATTCCAGGCCAATCCGAGCCTGGGTTTTCCCGGCAGCGACGTCGATCGCGTTGAGTTTTTCGAAGAGCACGGGCAGATGCGCGCGCGCATGCGTTTCAACCTGATCGGCCTGGTCGGTTCCGGTTCGCCGCTGCCGGCGTTCTATGGCGAACAAGCCCTGGGCGATAGCGAAGACGGCAACCCGACGCGCAACTTCCTCGACCTGTTCCACCATCGTTTGCAACGGCTGATGCTGCCGATCTGGCGCAAATACCGCTACCGCGCAAGCTTCCAGAGCGGCGCGCTCGACCCGTTTTCGGCGCAGTTGTTTGCGCTGATTGGCCTCGGTGGCGAAGAGATCCGCAAAGCTAAAGAACTCAACTGGAAACGCCTGCTGCCGTACCTCGGTTTGCTTAGCCTGCGCGCGCACTCGGCAGCGTTGATCGAAGCCGTGTTGCGTTACTACTTCAAGCACGAAGACCTGGTCATCGAGCAGTGCATCGAGCGCCGCGTCGAGATTCTCGAAGAACAGCGCAATCGTTTGGGCCGCGCCAACAGCCTGCTCGGCGAAGACCTGGTGCTCGGCGAACACGTACGCGACCGCAGCGGCAAATTCCGCATTCACATCACCGAACTCGACTGGCAGCGATTCCATGAATTTCTGCCGATCGGTTTTGGTTACCAGCCGCTGTGCGCGCTGGTGCGGTTCACCCTGCGTGACCCGCTCGATTACGACATTCGCCTGGTGCTGCGCCAGGAAGAAATCCGCGAACTGCGCATCGGTGAGCAGAACGCCTGTCGCCTCGGTTGGACCAGTTGGCTGGGCCGCGAAAAAGCGGACGGCGTGGTGACCCTGGGCAGCAAAATTCATTAAGGACGTGAGCCATGATCAACGTAGACCTGCAACAACTCATTCAGGCGCTGGACGCCGAAACCCGTCGTGATCTGGAGCGTTCGGCCGAGCGTTGCGTCGCCCGTGGCGGCAGCAAAATCCTCGTCGAAGACTTGATGCTCGGCCTGCTCGAACGTCCGAACGGCTTGCTCGCCCGCGCGTTGCAAGACGCCGATGTCGACGCCGGTGAACTCAGCGCGGCGCTGCAATCGCGCGTCGAGCACAGCGCTTCGCGCAACCCGGTGTTCGCCCCGGAACTGGTGCAGTGGCTGCAAGATGCGTTGCTGGTGGCCAACCTCGAACTCGGTCAGACCCAGGTCGAAGACGCCGCGCTGATCCTTGCGCTGCTGCGCAACCCGATGCGTTACGCCGGCAGCCGTTATCAGCCGCTGCTCGCCAAGCTGAACATCGATCGCCTGAAAGAATTTGCCCTGTCGCAACAGGAGCAACCGGCGGCCAATGGCAAACCGGCCGCGCAGGGCGAGTCGCTGTTGCAGCGCTTCACCCACAACCTGACCCAACAGGCCCGTGACGGCAAACTCGACCCGGTGCTGTGCCGTGACGGCGCGATTCGGCAGATGGTCGACATCCTCGCCCGTCGCCGCAAGAACAACCCGATCGTGGTCGGTGAGGCCGGTGTCGGCAAGACTGCCATCGTCGAAGGTCTGGCCTCGCGCATCGCTGCCGGTGAAGTGCCGCAAGTGCTCAAAGGCGTTGAACTGCTGTCGCTGGACATGGGCCTGTTGCAGGCCGGCGCGAGCGTCAAAGGTGAATTCGAACGTCGTCTCAAAGGCGTGATCGACGAAGTCAAAGCTTCGCCGAAACCAATCATTCTGTTTATCGACGAAGCGCATACGCTGATCGGCGCGGGCGGCAATGCTGGCGGTTCCGACGCCGCTAACTTGCTGAAACCGGCACTGGCGCGTGGCGAACTGCGCACCATCGCCGCCACCACGTGGGCCGAGTACAAGAAATACTTCGAGAAAGACCCGGCGCTGGCCCGTCGTTTCCAACCGGTGCAATTGCACGAACCGACCGTCAGCGAAGCGGTGACCATCCTCCGTGGTCTGGCCCAGGTTTACGAGAAGAGCCACGGCATCTATCTGCGTGATGACGCAGTGGTCTCGGCGGCGGAATTGTCCGCACGTTACCTGGCCGGTCGGCAACTGCCGGACAAAGCCGTTGATGTCCTCGACACCGCTTGCGCCCGCGTACGCATCAGCCTCGCCGCTGCCCCGGAAAGTCTGGAGCGCCTGCGTGGCGAACTGGCTGAAGGTGGCCGTCAGCGTCAGGCCCTGCGCCGTGACGCTGAGGCTGGTCTGCTGATCGATCACGAAGCGCTGGAGGCTTTGGAAGCACGTCTCGACGACGCCGAAGACGAAATGGTCGCGCTGGAAACCCTGTGGACTGAACAGAAAACCCTGGCCGAGCGCCTGCTCGATCTGCGTCAGCAACTGGCCAAGGCCCGCGAAGCCGCTGCCGTTGAACCGGTGCTCAGCGTTGAAGAAGACGCCGAAGGCACCGTCATCGAAACCCTCGCTGCCGAGGTCGAAGAAGGCCAAAGCGTCGAAGCGCTGGAAGCCCAACTCAACGAAACCCACAGCGCGCTGACCGCCGCCCAGGTCAAAGAACGTCTGGTCAGTTTCGAAGTGTGCCCGCGTCTGGTCGCCGAAGTGATCAGCGCCTGGACTGGCGTGCCGTTGGCGCAACTGGCTCGCGAACACAACGCCAAAGTCGCCAGTTTCGCCACCGATCTGCGCACGCGCATTCGCGGTCAGGAACAAGCCGTGCACGCACTGGATCGCTCGATGCGCGCCACCGCTGCCGGCCTGAACAAACCTGATGCGCCAGTCGGCGTGTTCTTACTGGTCGGCCCGAGCGGCGTCGGTAAAACCGAGACCGCGCTGGCCCTCGCTGACCTGCTGTACGGCGGTGACCGTTTCATCACCACCATCAACATGTCCGAGTTCCAGGAGAAGCACACCGTCTCGCGCCTGATCGGCGCACCGCCAGGCTACGTCGGTTACGGCGAGGGCGGCATGCTCACTGAAGCGGTACGACAGAAACCTTACTCGGTGGTGCTGCTCGATGAAGTCGAGAAGGCCGATCCGGACGTGCTCAACCTGTTCTACCAAATCTTCGACAAAGGCGTGGCCAACGACGGCGAAGGTCGCGAGATCGACTTCCGCAACACGTTGATCCTGATGACCTCGAACCTCGGCAGCGATCGCATCAGCGACCTTTGCGAAAACGGCGCGCGGCCGACCGCCGAAGTGCTCGAAGAAACCATTCGCCCGGTGCTCAGCAAACACTTCAAACCGGCGCTGCTGGCGCGGATGAAAGTGGTGCCGTACTACCCGGTCGGCGGCCCGGTATTGCGCGAGCTGATCGAGATCAAACTCGGTCGTCTCGGCGAGCGCCTCAGCCGTCGTCAGCTGGATTTCAGCTGGTGCCAGAACCTCGTCGATCACTTGTCCGCGCGCTGCACGCAAAGCGACAGCGGCGCGCGCCTGATCGATCATCTGCTCGATCAACACGTGCTGCCGCTGGTGGCCGATCGTCTGCTCGACGCCATGGCCACCGGTGAAAGCCTGAAGCGCGTGCACGCCACGCTCGACGGCGAAGCCAGTGTGACGTGCGAGTTCGCCTGAGGTGGGCGTGATGTTCACTCAAGTGCCGCAACCGCTGGTGTATGCCGAAGCGTTGCTGGCGCAGTTCGCCAGTCTGTCGCGCGCGGCGGACGGTGCTGCGCTGCTGGGTGACTTCGTGCGCGGCTTGGCCGAGTTGAGCGGTTGCGAACTGGCGCAGTTGTATCTGCTCGACGCCACCCACACCTGCCTGGGGATGAACGCCGAATGCCTCGACGGCGCCCTGCAACCGCGTGAAGCGGCGAGCCTGCCGGCGGATTACAACGGTGAGCAACTGCTGCAATTCGCCCTGTGCCAGAACCGCGTGGTGTGTCTCGACGACTTGAGCGGCAGCCTGCACGAAACCAGTTTTCTGCCGGCGGTGGCCTCGCCGTGGCAGTCGCTGTTGTGCGTGCCGCTGGTCAATCAGCACAAGGCTGTCGAAGGCTTGCTGCTCTGCGCCAGCCGCCGTCGCACCGACCTGCAAGGTTTCGCCGATTCGCTCGGTCAGCTCGGCTCGTTCGTGCTCGGCCAACTGCATTTGCTCCAGCGTCTGCGTCAGCCACGCGATGTGTCGGCACCGGTGGCGCGCAGCGTGCCGAGCATCAGCGGTTACGGCTTGATTGGCAAAAGCACCGCGATGCGCCAGACCTACTCGCTGATCGGCAAAGTCCTGCACAGCCCGTACACCGTGCTGTTGCGCGGCGAAACCGGCACCGGCAAGGAAGTCGTCGCGCGGGCGATTCACGATTGCGGGCCGCGTCGCTCGCAGGCGTTCATCGTGCAGAACTGCGCGGCGTTCCCTGAAAACCTGCTGGAAAGCGAGCTGTTCGGCTACCGCAAAGGCGCCTTCACCGGCGCCGATCGCGACCGCGCCGGGCTGTTCGACGCGGCCAATGGCGGCACGCTGTTGCTCGATGAAATCGGTGATATGCCGCTGTCGCTGCAATCGAAATTACTGCGCGTGTTGCAGGAAGGCGAGATTCGTCCGCTGGGCTCCAACGACACGCACAAGATCGACGTGCGCATCATCGCCGCGACTCACCGCGATCTGTCGGTGCTGGTCAGCGAAGGTAAATTCCGCGAGGACTTGTACTACCGCCTCGCGCAATTCCCGATTGTGCTGCCGGCGTTGCGTCAGCGCGAAGGCGACATCCTCGACCTGGCGCGGCATTTCGCCGAAAAGGCCTGCGCCTATTTGCAACGAGATCCGGTGCGCTGGTCGGACGCGGCATTGGAGCATCTGGCGGGTTACACCTTCCCCGGCAACGTCCGCGAACTGAAAGCGCTGGTCGAACGCGCGGTGCTGTTGTGCGAGGGCGGCGAGTTGCTGGCCGAGCATTTCTCCCTGCGCATGGAGCCGATGCCCGAAGACAACAGCAGCCTGAATCTGCGTGAACGCCTGGAGCAGGTCGAGCGCACGCTACTGCTCAACTGCCTGCGCAAAAACGACGGCAACCAGACCCTCGCCGCCCGCGAACTGGGCCTGCCCCGCCGCACACTGCTATACCGCCTCGGCCGCCTGAATATCAATTTGGGTGACTTCGATGGTTGAGCAGAAAGTGATCGCCTTGTCCCGCACTTCCACGGCTAATGAATTCCTTAAGGCTGTTGATTCCCCTGTGGCGAGGGGATTTATCCCCGATCGGCTGCGCAGCAGTCGCAGTCCGGTAAACACGGTTTCACTCAGAGACCGCGCTGGCAGGTTTTGGGGGCGCTGCGCACCCCATCGGGGACAAGTCCCCTCACCACAGGGGATCAACATTCCTCCCAAAAGTGGCTGGAGGCTGCGATCTAGAGCCTCCCAAACCAACAAATTCGCTAATAACGGCGCCGCCCGCAAGGGCCGGCGCTTTGTGCTTTGTCTACCCCTGGAGACCCTCTGATGTCTGTTCGTCACTGGCACGCTGTCCTGCTGACCCTCGTCGTTCTATGCGGCCTTGGCGGCTGTAGCGGCAACTACAAATTCAACGACAACGACTATCGCCCGCTGGGTGATCCGCAAGCGGCCAATCGCGGTAAGTGATTGCAAGGAGCAGCAAACATGGAATTGGTTTTCGAAATGCTGAACACCAAGCAATTCGTGCCCACCGAGTTGTGCCAGAAGACCTTCAAACAGGCCGGCGGCGTGATCGGGCGGGGCGAGGATTGCGACTGGATCATCCCTGACCGCAAGCGTCACCTGTCCAATCACCACGCGATTGTCAGCTACCGCGAAGGCTCGTTTTTCCTGACCGACAGCAGCAGTAACGGCATTCAGGACGGCGGCAGCGGCGCGCGTCTGCACAAGGGCGAACCGGTGCGCATTGAGCACGGCAGCACCTACGTGCTAGGCGACTTCGAGATTCGTGCGCGACTGGTGCGTGACCCGGCCACGTTCGACGGCGAAGCTGGCCGTCCGCGTGCGGCGGGCAGCATCATTCCTGACGACGCATTCCTCGACCTCGACCCGCTCAATGCCATCGAACAGCAAGAGCGCGTGTACTCGGAAATCGACGAATTGCTGGCGCCGACCGCCAAACCCGAAGACTCCCGTCAGCGTGCCGACTACGCACGCATCGACATGGAAAGCCTGATGGTGCCGGAGCTGATCGCCGCTCCCGCCGAGCCTGAACCCGCGCCGGCGCCGAAGCCTGTTGAACGGCAAAGCGAAGGTTTCTGGGAGCACTTCGGCGCCGCGCTGGGTGTCGACGTCAAAAGCCTCCACCACGACGAACGCGAAGCGCTGGCACTGAATGCCGCGCGTTTGCTGCGTCAGAGCGTCGGCGGTTTACAACAGAGCCTGCGCACCCGTTCGGAGCTGAAAAACGAGCTGCGTCTGGCGCAGACCATCGTCCAGGGCACCAACAAGAACCCGCTGAAATTCGCCGTCGATCCGAGCGAAGCGCTGGAGATTTTGTTGCAGCCAAGCAAACCCGGTCATCTGCCGGCCGAGCAAGCGATCTCCCGCGCGTTCCGTGATCTGCAAGCGCATCAGGTGGCGCTGCTGACCGCCAGCCGCGCCGCCGTACGCGGCACGCTGGAGCACTTCTCGCCGGAGCAATTGACCCTGCGTTTCGAGCGCGACAACAAGCCGCTGATCGCAACATCGGGTGGGCGCTGGAGAGCGTTCGGCCGTTATCACCAAGCACTGCGTCAGGACGATGACTGGAGCGAGCGCCTGTTGGCCCGCGACTTCGCTCAGGCCTACGAAGAACAGATCCGTCTGATTTCCACCCTCCACACCGACCACCAAGGATGATGCGCATGTCTCGCCGCTCGACCGCTTTTTTCCAGACGCTGACTGCGCTCACTTTGCTGGCGTTGCTCGCCGGTTGCTCGTCGCTATCGCCGTACTCGAACGTGACCAAGGTCAATCTGAAACTGACCGGCAGCGATCAGTTGAACCCCGATCTCAACGGCCGTCCTTCGCCGATCGTGGTGCGCCTGTTCGAACTCAAACACCCGGTGACCTTCGAAAACGCTGACTTCTTCAGCCTCTACGAGCGCGCCAAGGAATCCCTCAACCCGGATCTGGTGGCCACCGAAGAACTCGAACTGCGCCCGGGTGAAACCGTCGAGCTGAAGCTCAGCGTCGAGGAGGGCAGCCGCTATGTGGGGGTGCTCGCCGCTTACCGCGATCTGCCGGAAACCGAGTGGCGCTACACCGTGCAGGTCACCCCGCAGGAACTTACCGAGGCTGATCTGACCCTCGATCAGACGGGTATCCGCAACAGCCAAGAAACGCTCGCCAAGGCGGATAACTGATCATGAATACCCATAAAGTCATTTGGCAGGAAGGCATGCTGCTGCGGCCGCAGCACTTCCAGCACAACGATCGCTATTACGATCACCAGATGAAAACCCGCACCCAGTTGCTGGGCAGTTACACCTGGGGTTTCCTCAATCTGGAGATCGACCTGCAGTTCCTCAACATGGGCAAACTGGTGGTCAGCCAGGCCTCGGGGATTCTTCCGGACGGCAGCCTGTTCGAACTCGGCGGCAACACTGAACCGCTGGCGCTGGACGTCCCGCCGAACACCGGCAACACGCCGATTTATCTGGCGCTGCCGCTGGTCACCGGTAACCACATCGAGGCGCGCCGTCCGGAGCAGTCCGACGTGCTCGCGCGCTTCACCGCGTACGACGCTGAAGTGGCTGACTCCAACGCCGGCGACGATTCCGCCAGCCAGGTCAGCTGCGGTCGCCCGGATTTCAAACTGATGCTCGGCGAGCAGCAGAGCGATCAGGCCTACGTAAAACTGAAAATCTGCGACGTGCTCGACACCACGCCCGACGGCGTGATCAGCCTCGATCCGGATTTCGTGCCGACCTACATTCAGGCTCACGCGTCCAGCTATCTGCTGTCGTGCCTGAAAGAAGTCATCAGCATGCTCAACCACCGTGGCGACACGATTGCCGAGCGGATTCGCTCCAACGGCAAGGTCGGCGGCGCTGAGGTTGGCGACTTCATGATGCTGCAACTGATCAACCGCACCGAGCTGTTGCTGCGTCACTACCTCGGTCTGGAGCAAGTGCATCCGGAAGAGTTGTACCGCACGCTGCTGACCATGCTCGGTGATCTGGCGACGTTCTCCGGCGAGAGCAAACGCCCGCGTCTGGACAGCCGTTATTCCCACGCCGATCAGGGCGGCAGCTTCCGCAAACTGATGGAAGCGATCCGTCAGGTGCTGTCGATGGTGCTCGAACAGCACGCCATTGAACTGATCCTGCAAGCGCGTCAGTACGGCATCATCGTCTCGCCGTTGCACGACCACAAACTGCTCGGCACCGCGTCGTTCGTGCTGGCAGCGAGTGCCAACTGCGATTCCGAAGAACTGCGCCACCGCTTACCGGCGCACCTCAAGGTCGGCCCGGTGGAGCGCATCCGCCAACTGGTCAACCTGCATTTGCCGGGGATCAAGGTCAAACCGTTGCCGGTGGCCCCGCGGCAGATCGCGTTCCACTCCAACA